>JADFCW010000090.1 GCA_017161705.1 Candidatus Sumerlaeota bacterium
ATACACCGCCGAGGATCATTCATCGGTGGTCTTCCGTTTCCCCGGCGACATCATCTTCACCTACACGCATACGTCCTACTGCCCGGAGAAATGGTATGCCGAGAAGTTGTGGGTGTATGGACAGGGCTGGGGGATCAACCTGTCGGCTGGCGAGCTCTACACGCCCGACAAGCAAACGGTGAAAATTGCCGAGAGCAGCGACTACTATGTAGGAACGGGCGAACAGCTCGAAGATTTCGCCGAAAACATCCGCACCGGCGGCAAGCGAAAGCCCAACTCGAACGTCGAGACCGCGCGTGTGGCCACGCTCATGGCGCTGATGGGCCGTGCGGCGTTCCACAACATGGCAACCAACCGATACGAAACCCGCATCATCAAGTGGAGCGACCTGGGCACCACGACGGATGCGTAAGCCAGAGCCGCGGCCCGGCCCAAACAACCGGCGATCCAGTTTGTGCGTGATGAATTTGCAGCTCGAGCTTTAGTTTGCTGTTCGTAGTTTAAACGTCAGTTTGCTGCTTGTACTTCACGCTTCAGCGCGCCGTTGGTAGTTCAGACTTCAGTTTGCTCCAGGTTCCCCCACTTCAGTGGGCTGACCTCCTTTTCATTTGCTGTCAGGCACAACCCACCCCTAAAGTGGGAATGAGATACAGCGATCTGAAGCTTGAAGCGTATATCTGTTTTATTCTATTCGCGCTGAAGAATCACCCAGCCGGTGCGCGATAGGTACAGATGAATTCCGGTTACACCTTCCGCGACTTCGTTGCGTCTTCCTTTGCCGGCATGAGCGTCGTGGATTTCTACGCGGCCCGCTATTCCAGAATCCCGCGCAACACTTGGCATGAGCGAATTTCAAAAGGCTTGATTCGGCTCAACGGCGATGTGCTGGACTCTGGCGAGAGAGTTGTGGCGGCTGGCGACCGGCTGGAGTATTTTCGCCCGCCGTGGGAAGAACCGGCCGCGCCGACTGAATTGCCCGTGCTGTTTGAGGACGAGGACTTGCTGGTCGTCAACAAGCCGGCGGGACTGCCGGTGTTGCCGGGCGGCGGCTTCCTGGAAAAAACCGTGGTCCATCTGCTCCGGACGCGCGAGGCACGCTGGCAAACCGTCAGCCCGCTCCACTGTCTCGACCGCGGCACAAGCGGGCTGCTGCTGCTGGGCAAAAGCCGCGAGGCGCGGTCGGCGCTGGGCCGCGATTTCATGCGCCATCGCATCGGCCGCGTCTATCTGGCCGTGCTCCAGGGATGGGTCGAGCAAGAGCGGTTTTCCGTCGAAGTCCCTATCGGACAAGAAGAGCATCCGCGGCTGGGACCGGTGGAGGCAGCGTCGGAGCGCGGGAAAGCGTCGCGAACCGACTTCGAGGTTCTGGCGCGCGACCCATTCCGGCAGGTTACGCTGACCCGGGCAATGCCGCACACCGGCCGCACGCACCAAATCCGCATCCATGCGGCGTATGCGGGCCATCCGCTCGAAGGTGAACCCTTTTATGTTCGCGGCGGGAAATGGGACCCTGCGCAGGCCTTGGGCGAAGGCGATTGCCCTCTACCGGGAGCGTGCGGATTTCGGCTGCATTCCTGGAAGGTGCGGCTAACACATCCGCGCACAAGCGAGACGATGCAGTGGATCTGTCCGCCTCCGGAAGGCTTTTGGGCGGGGGAAAACGGCACGTGAAACGCGGCGGCGGCCTCCGGGGGAATGGACAGAATGGGCCGAATGGGCAAAGCGGCCGTTTCCACTTTTTTCTGCGAGCGAATTCTTTCCTACTAACCTACCGGCGTACATTCGGCAGCGGAGGCGGAGCATTGCCGCCGGGCGAAAGCGGTGAACCGGCAGGCTGAACCTCTACAAGGATCGCCTGGTTATTTGGGTCAATGTCGAAGCGGAAACCGGGCGGCGGCGCAGGAATAGTACAGCCTGCCTGCTGCAAGGCCTGGAACGTGCAACGCTCTCCAGGATGATTCATGGCCCACTGGTCAATGGCCGCCTGCAGGACCCGCAGGTTTTCCTGCTCGGCCACACCGCGCGCGCGGCTGATCGTGGACTGATACACGCTGGCTGCCTGCTGCGATTGCTCCATGTAGCCGGAAATCCCCGGTTTCTGGCCGTCGTTCTCGCCTTTGAAATAGTAGCCCGCCAGCACGAACAGAATCACGATAACCAGCAAAATGCCGATCAGGGAGAAGCCGGTCTGCCGGCGCCGGCGGATGGATGGATTGTGTATCATGACGTTTCACCTCGCATCGTATGATAAGTGAAAGGCTGCCACAGGCGGTTTTCGGGTGCAACGGTTATTCGTTGCGAACGAACGGAACAAGCGGCTGCACTCAATCCGATTTTTTCGATTGACATGAAAAAGAATTTGGGCAGTTTTGACACGGGAAGCAATAAGGGGTCGTCTATGCGTCATACAATCTGGACACTCGTGTTACTGCTAAGCCCGGGGGCTTTCCTCATGGCAAGGGACGGAAATCTGCCGCGACCTGCTCCGCCAGACACAATCGGTGCGTGGAAGTTGTCCTCTCCTGAACCGCAAGCCATCACGGCCGAAAGCATTTTCGAATATATGAACGGCGCAGGAGAGCTGTATCTGGCCTATGCGTTTCGCGGGCTGGACGTATGGCGGTACGGGCATCAGGATACGACGATTACGGTCGAGGCGTATGAAATGGATTCGCCCGAGGATGCATTTGGCGTTTTGTCGCAGGACCTCGGAGGCGAAAACGTGGGCATCGGCCAGGAGTCGGTGTACGTGGGCGGGCTGCTTCGATTTTGGCAGGGACGGTGGTTCTTCCGGATTTTGGCGGAAACCGAAACGCCGGAAAGCCGCGCCGCCGTGCTCGAGCTGGGCCGGGCGCTGGCGGCCCAAATTCCGGCCGAGGGCCGCCGGCCGAAGTTGCTCGAGCGGCTTCCGCGCGAGGGCTTGACGTCTGAAAGCATCCACTATTTTCACACCCATCTGTGTCTGAACTCCCTCTACTTTTTCGCCGTCGAAAACATCCTGCAGCTCAGCGAGCAAACCAACGCCGTCATGGGCGACTACCACCTCGACCCCCAAAGCGCCAGCCTGTTGATCGTGCAATATCCCAGCACCGCATCGGCGACGATTGCGCGCGATTCGTTTCGCGGGAAGCTGCTCGCCAATCTGGCCGTTACCCCCGAGCCGATCGAGCTGGCGCGACTGGAGTCGGGCGAATGGATCGGGCTTCGGCTCGAAGGATGCTATCTGGTTGTGGCATTCCGGTCCCGGTCGCGGGACCTTTGCGAACGGCTGCTCAAGGCCGTCATACTCACCAAGCGAGGTGCACAACAATGAGCGACTGGCGTCAGGTAACTCGACGGGACTTCGTGCGGGACAGCGCGCTGGCGGCGCTGGCCGCCGGCTCGGTGCGGTTTTCCTTTGCCGCCGAGGGCGACAAGAGCCTCGTCGCGCTGGTGCGCGATGAGAAGGCGATCGGAGCGGGCAATGCCGTGGACGCCGCGACGGTCAAGAAGATGGTCGAGGAGGCCGTCAAGGCCGTGACCGGAGAAAGCAGCGCGTCGGCAGCCTGGAAGAAACTGATCAAACCCGATGACGTCGTGGGTCTGGTCACCACCACGGCTATCACGCCGACCCATGCGGAAGTGGTCGCTGCTGTAACAGAGGGGATCAAGGCAGCCGGTGTTCCAGCCGACCGCATTCAGGAGGTGCAGCGCAAGAAGGACGCGGCGGCGCAGTGCACGGCGCTGATCTCCATCCCCGGTTTGAAGACCCACCGCCTCACCGGCATAGGAACGGTGTTGAAAAACTACATCACATTCGGCTCGCAGCCGGCGAGAACCTTCCACGGCGAGAATAATGTCAAGCTGGGTTCGATCTGGCTGGAACCAACGGTAAAAGGAAAGACACGGCTCGTTCTGGTGGACGCTCTGGCCGGCGCCTATGAGGGCGGACCGCAAAAAGACCCGAAATATGTGTGGAACTACAACGGTCTGATTGCCAGCACCGATCCGGTGGCTGCCGAGACGATCGCCCTGAAGATCATCATGGCCAAGCGCAAGGCGGTCAAAGGCGAAGAGTGGGAAATCTCGCCCGCGCCGTTGTGCGTGGCCGCTGCCGACAAGGAATACAAGCTGGGCACGAGCGACCCGGCGAAGATCGCCTTGAAGGCCATCGGCTGGGAAAAGGACATTCTGATCTCCGCGTAAGGAAAGCGGAAAACTCATAAGACCGATCGGACGGATTCGACGGATCCCACTGATCCGGAGGATTCGTCCGGGAGGTGTCTAGGGGCGATCGGCTTATCGCAGGGTTTCGCCCCCGGGACGCAATTCCACCCGATAATTCGAGAACAGGACGTTCTCCATTGTGCGGTCGAGGCCGTGGGGGAAATTGACGGGCTTGCGGCGATCGGCGCCGTTGGTGGTGGGATGGAGATAGAGACAGCGAACGAGCCAGACATCGCCGGAATCGCTCTCGAGGTTATTTTCGGAGCCTGCATAGCCGCCCGCGTCAGTAGTTGAGCAGTTATACGCATAGCGGAGATTGTCGCGGCGCGCGGCATAGCGTTTTTCGAGCGCTGGGCAGTAGAGGACGCTGCGGTCCTGAATGTATCCGCATTCCACCAGCAATAGCGAGATGCCGTTCCAGAAGCCGTTTCCGGCGGGACCATTGCCGAACTCGGTGCGAAACGGCGTGGGCCGATTGCCCGCAACGCCGTCGGCTAAAGGAAAGGCGTTGTAGTCAATATGATAGGCGTAAAGGGCGCTGCCGATGACTTTGAGCCGGGCGGCGCACTGGACCTGGCGGGCGCGGTCGGCCGCCAATGCAAAATTCACAACAGCAATGGCGCTGAGGATGGCAATGACGGCCACGACCACCAGCAGTTCGATCAAGGTAAAGGCAAGAATTTTCGAGTATGGAAGTCCCACCCTGCGCATAGCGGTTTCACCCTGCGCAGCGGCATGGCCGGACGCAAGAAAAAAATGCACAATGCCGCGCCGGCGCCGCGCGGTCTCATGCTCCGAGCGTTGGTCGGGTTGTTTCCGCGCCGCGCCGGCGGCCCGTGCTATTTCGCATCATCATCGGTCGGCAGCGGTTTGCCCTTGGTCTCGGGCGCCCAGATCAGCGTGATAATGCCGACGAAGTAGATCAGAACCATGACAATTGCAACGGCGCGGAACGGCGTCGGTGCGCCAATGGAAGCAAAGAACTTGGTCACGGCCGATTCCTGATTGGCAAACAGATTGTTGAAAAACGTCTTCATCGGCACCTGCATCACGATGATCACCGCCGACAGGATTCGCGCCACATTGTAGCAGATGGCCGTTCCTGTCGCTCGCAGCCGCGTCGGGAAAATCTCCGGGAAGTAAATCGAGTAACCGCCGAAAACGCTCAGTGTGACAAAGCCCACCATCGGCGTCATCCAGTAGGCCTGTTGGGCCGACGACAGGCGGAGGAAGACAAAGGTCACCACCAGATACGACATCAGGAAGCACAGGCCGAAAGCCGACCGGCGTCCCATGCGCAAGGCCACGAAGGTGAAGAAGAACATGCCGCACAGCGCGCCCATGTCCTGCACCATCGTGCCGACGCCCCGCACGTAGTTTTTCTCGGCATCGCTGGCTCCCTTGAGCGCCTCGTCAATCAGCTCGGGCGTATAGAAGCCGACCCCCCACAAGCCGACCACGCCGGCAATCGAAAGCAAAATGCCCACAATCATGTTTCGCCGCCACCGCGGTGTGTGGATCATGCTCTTGAGATCGCCCATTTGCCGGTCCAACTGCTCTTTGGCCGTCTTCCGCGCCTGATGCCACTGCTCGGGCTCTTTGATCGTCCGCATGATCAAAACAATCAGCAGGGACGGCAGGATGCCAAAGCCGAAAATCAGCCGCCAGCCGGGAACCTCGTAGCCCAACACATTCATGGGCAGGCCGGGCGTGATCAACCAGGTGCTGACGGCCGATCCGATGATGTTGCCGACGGCCGAGAGGGCCTGGAACGATCCAAGCGCCAGCGCGCGCAAGTGCTGGGGCAGTGTCTCGGCAATCAGAGTGGCCGCCGTGGCGAATGCACCGCCGATGCCGCAGCCCATCAGAAAACGCAGCAGACCAAAGTCATAAGGGGTTTGCGCCAGACCGGAAAGGCCGGTGAACAAGGAATAGACGAGGATGCTGGTGGACAGCGTCTTGACGCGGCCCCATTTATCGCCGACAATTCCGAAAAACAAGCCGCCGACCGCCCAGCCCACCATCATCGCGGCCGTTACATAGTCGCCGGCTTGGGAGATGGCCAAAGGCGTAGCCCCCGGCATGAGATCGGTCAGTGCGGGCTTCCGCGAGAGAATAAAGATGCGTTGGTCCATGCAGTCAAACAACCAGCTCATTGAACCGACGATCAGCACCCACCAATGATAGCCGGTCATGCGTTCGCGTTTTGGGCCTTCACCCGAAAGCATCAAATCCGCCATGGCCTTTCTCCTGTTGTTTTTGGACTGGATGAATCCGTGCCGTTTGCCCTGCCCAGGGCCGGCCGCTCTTGCGCCGCAACAAACAGCAATCGGAGCGGATACTTGCATTGCGTTTTTGCTGCCCTCAAGCAAAATCGGACGCGAATTGCGGGGCGGAAGTCATTCAACGCGGGTAGTGCGCGGCATGCGGCGATGAAGCGCGGAGGCCGCGGCGGCCTTCCGGGTCATTTCTCCCATTGACCCCTGCCCGGCCGCTCCCTATGGATTATTCGATTCGATTCCGAAAGAGTCGGGAAAATTTCATGGCCGATTCGCTGTTCAGCAAAATATTTGGGTTTGTTCTGGGAAAGATTTTAGGCAGCAAACAGCAGCGCGACATCAAACGCCTGATGCCCATTGTGGCCCAGATCAACCAGTGGTATGAGAAATTCGATTCGCTCTCGGACGAGGAACTCAAGGCGAAGACCGCCGAGTTCCGTCGCCGCTATAAAGAAGGCGAAACACTCGACCAACTTCTCCCCGAAGCCTATGCCGTGGTCAAACAGGCCTGCAAACGGCATGTCGGCCAGCGCTGGATGGCCGGCGGCACCGAGATCGAATGGGTGGAGGTGCCCTATGACGTCCAGCTGATGGGCGGCATCGTTCTCCACCAGGGCAAGATCGCCGAAATGGCCACGGGCGAGGGCAAGACGCTGGTGGCCATCCTTCCGCTGTACCTCAACGCCATTCCGGGCCGCGGCGCCCACCTCGTGACCGTCAACGACTATTTGGCCAAGCGCGACAGCGAGTGGACGGGCCACATTCTCGAGTGGCTCGGCTTGACCGTCGGCTGTATAGACAAAACGGAGCCGAACACGCCCGAACGCCGCGCCATGTATCAATGCGACGTGACTTACGGCACCAACAATGAGTTCGGCTTCGATTATTTGCGCGACAACATGGCCGTCCACAAGGATCAATTGGTCCAGCGCGAGCACTACTATGCCATCGTGGACGAAGTGGACAACATCCTCATAGACGAGGCGCGCACCCCGCTGATCATCTCCGGCCCTGTGGACCGCTCGACCCATCGCTTCGACAAAATGAAACCGCTGGTCCACGAACTGGTGCGCAAACAAACCTTCCTGGTCAACCGGCTCCTCAACGAAGCCGAGCAGTTGCTTCAGAGCGAAAACGGCCGCGAGGAAGCCGGCGTCAAACTGCTTCTGGCCCTGAAGGGCGCTCCCAAGAATAAACGCCTGATGAAACTGCGGCAGGACGGCGAAATCCAGCGGCTTACCGACAAGACCGAGGCCTATTTCATGGCCGAAAAAAAACTG
>JADFCW010000091.1 GCA_017161705.1 Candidatus Sumerlaeota bacterium
GTCGAACTGCTGGAAAGCGAACTCCTGTACCACATAGACGAAAAGAGCCACGAGGCCACGCTGACCGAAAAGGGCCGAGAGGCCCTCCGGCCCGACAATCCCGAAAGCCTCGTTCCCATGGACCTCACCGAACGCTATGCGGAAATCGAGGCCACGCCCGGTTTGACCGAGGAGGAGAAGGAAAAGCTCAAGGCCGCCGTCAATGAAGAGAACGAAATCAAGCGCGAGGAGATTCATAACGTCTCGCAGCTGCTCCGCGCCTACGCTCTCTTCGAAAAGGACGTGGACTATGTCGTCCAGGACAACAAGGTCATCATCGTGGACGAGTTCACCGGCCGCCTGATGCCCGGCCGCCGATACAGCGACGGACTGCATCAGGCGCTCGAAGCCAAGGAAGGCGTCACGATCGAGATCGAGAACCAGACGCTGGCGACGATTACGCTGCAGAACTACTTCCGCATGTACAAGAAATTGGCCGGCATGACCGGCACCGCCGAAACCGAGGCAGCCGAATTCGCCCATACCTACAAAATGGACGTGGTGGTCATCCCCACGCACAAGCCCTGCCGGCGCATTGACTATGACGATGTCGTCTATCGGACGCGGCGGGAGAAATACAACGCGATCCTGGATGAAATTGTTCATCTTCATCAAATGAAACTGCCCGTGCTGGTCGGCACGATCTCGGTCGAGGTGTCCGAAACATTGAGCCGCATGCTCAAGCGGCGCGGGATTTCCCACAACGTGCTGAACGCCAAGAACCATGCGCGGGAGGCGGAGATCATTCGCGATGCCGGCACCCCCGGCACCGTCACGATCGCCACCAACATGGCCGGCCGCGGCACGGACATCAAACTCAAGCCGGGTATCCTCGCCGAAACCAACGAGCGCAATGCCGAGGGGGACATTCTGTGCAAATCCCCCGACGGCGAGGATGTCATTCCCTACGGCCTTCAGGTCATTGGCTCGGAACGCCACGAAGCGCGGCGCATTGACCGCCAGCTGCGCGGGCGAAGCGGTCGCCAGGGCGATCCGGGCACCTCGCGCTTCTTTGTCTCGCTCGAAGACGACCTGATGCGGCTGTTCGCCCAGGAGTGGATGCACAAGATCATGCGCTGGGCGGGCATGAAAGAGGGCGAGGAGATCCAGCACCCGATGGTTACGCGCGCCATCACGCGGGCGCAAAAGAAGATCGAGGCGATCAACTTCGAGCGGCGCAAGCGCACGCTCGAATATGACAACGTCATGAACAAACAGCGCGAGTTCATTTACGGTTTGCGGCGGCAGGTGCTCGTGCATGTGGACGCCGCCCGCGTGTTGACCGACGACGCGCTTTGCATGGAACGGCTGGGCTGCTCGCGCGAAGAATTGTTCCAGGACCCCATTCTCCGCGCCCGACTCGAAGAACTGGAATTATGGGAACCGCTGCAATCCAACGACGCCGAGGAGTTGGCGGCGCTGGCGGAAAACCCGCGCTATCGCGACGCTTTTCAGGACGAGATTCTCGGCGAGATTCTGGAACCGTTGAAGCTGCGCACCCTGATTCTGGACTTGTGCGAAAACGCCGCCGCCCAGGAATTCGAAAAATACGGCAAGCCCAAGCTGCCCCCCCATGAGTGGGACCTCAATGGTTTTTTGGCCTATCTCCGCCGCGTCATCCCATACCTTAACCTGAGCGACCCGCCGGCGGTCGAGGAACTCGACTACGACCGGCTGCTGGATTTTGTTCGCGAGCGGCTCGGCCAGGCTTACGACATCAAGGTTCGCCTCATGGGCGGCTATCAGCTCAGCAACCACCTCAGCCGCATGGTCGTGCTCCACACCATTGACCAGAACTGGCGCGACCACTTGCTGGGAATCGAGGAGCTGCGCGAGAGCGTCTGGATGCAAAGCTACGCCCAGCAGGACCCGCTGGTCGTGTATCAGAAGGAAGCCAGCCTGATGCTCGAGGAACTGCGGTATAACATCCATAAGCAGGTGCTCGAGCATTTCTACACAGAAAGCCTTGTCAGCCAGGACCCGCGCATTCAGCGCCAGATGGAATACCACAAGCAGATGCTGGACCAGATGGCGATGGACGAAGAGATGGCGCGGCGCATGGCGGCAGGCGAGATAGACGGCGTTGCGCCGGAGCCAAAAGCTATGCCGGTTCGGCGGGGACCGAAAGTCGGGCGCAACGAGCCGTGCCCGTGCGGCAGCGGCAAAAAGTATAAGAAATGTTGCGGTGCGGCAACGGCCCGCGCAGCCGCATCCGAGACGGAGGAGCCATAGAATCCGTCGCCCGCGCCGCTTCTCGGTCTTATAGTTTCAACTTGGCAATATTGGCCTTTACTTCGGCGGCGGACTTGCGAAGCGCCTCGAGTTCGTCGGGCGCAAGCTGCAGCTGCAGAATCTTTTCGCAGCCGCCGGCCCCCAGCACTATCGGCAAACCAATATAGACGTCGTCCAGACCGTATTCCCCGCGGCAATAAACGGCCGCGGGCAGAACCCGCTTCTTGTCGCGCTCGATGGCCTCGACCATCTGCGCCACCGCCGCGCCCGGTGCGTAGAATGCGCTGCCTGTCTTCAGCAAATTCACAATCTCCGCCCCGCCATTGGCTGTGCGTTTAATCAATTCGGCCAGACGATCGTGCGGAATCAATTGCGCGACCGGTATGCCGCTGACCGACGTGCAACTGACCAACGGCACCATCGAGTCGCCGTGGCCGCCCAGGACCATCGCCTGGACGTCTTCGACAGAAACACCCAATTCCAACGCGATGAATGTCCGGAACCGCGCCGTGTCGAGCACGCCAGCCATGCCGATCACCCGCTCGGGCGGAAAACCCGAAACCTTCATGGTCAACCACGTCATCACGTCCAGCGGGTTGGAGACCACAATAATGACGGCGTCCGGCGAATGCCGGCTGACCTGTTCGGCGACATCCTTGACGATGCCGGCGTTGGTTTGCAGCAGATCGTCGCGGCTCATGCCGGGTTTGCGCGGAACACCGGCGGTGATTACGATGATATCCGACCCCGCGGTCTTGGCATAATCGCAATGTCCTACGATGAAGCAATCGGAGCCGGCGATAGGCGTGGCCTCGAGCAAATCGAGCGCTTTACCGGCGGCCATGCCTTCGGCAATGTCCACAAGCATAACATCGCCCAATTGCTCGCTGACCAGCCAGTGCGCCGTGGTCGCGCCCACCTGGCCTGCACCGACAACCGTAATTTTACAACGTCGTTCGCGCCGTGCCATGTTGAATTCCCCCTTTTTATGATGTCAGCTGAATGCACTGAATCTTGTCCGCCTCGCGCCCCTCGTCCACCCTGTCCACTCTGTTCGCCGGCCCGCCTCGTGTGTTTTCCTGTTCGGCTTGCCTAGCCCATATTTTCGACAATGCGCGCCGCAAACTCCGAGGTGCTGACTTTGGTTGCATTTTTCATGAGGCGATGGAGATCGTAAGTCACATACTTCTGCGAAATGGTTTTCTGAAGGGCACGGGTGATCAGGCGCGCGGCACGCTTCCAGCCCAAGTATTCGAGCATCATCACTCCCGACAGAATGAGCGATCCGGGATTGACCATATCTTTGCCGGCGTATTTCGGCGCCGTGCCGTGCGTGGCCTCGAACAGGGCTGTCCCGTCGCCAATATTGGCGCCCGGAGCCATGCCCAGCCCCCCGACCTGTGCGGCACAGGCGTCCGACAAATAATCGCCATTGAGGTTCGGCAGCGCAATGACCGAATACTCGTCGGGCCGCAGCAGCACTTGCTGGAACATGCTGTCGGCAATCCGGTCGTTGACCAGAATCTTGCCCTCCGGCAACTTCCCGTCATACTGCGTCATCAGATCGTTTTCCGTGACGATATAGCGGCCGAACTCCTCTTTGGCCACCTCGTAGCCCCAGTCGCGAAACGCCCCTTCCGTATATTTCATGATGTTGCCCTTGTGAACCAGCGTAACGGTGCGCCGCCGGTTCTGGATCGCATAATTGATCGCCTTGCGCACCAGCCGCTTGGTGGCGGTGATGCTGATGGGCTTAACGCCGATGCCGGAATCCGGGCGGATCTGCGCGCCCATGACTTCATTGAGAAACGTGATCACGCGCTCGGCTTCCGGCGTGCCCTCTTTGTATTCGATGCCGGCATAAACGTCCTCCGTGTTTTCGCGGAAGATGACCACGTCGAGCAAACCTGGCTTGCGCATGGGGCTGGGCACGCCGCGGAAGTAGCGCACGGGCCGCACGCAGGCATAAAGGTCGAGCCGCTGGCGCAGCGCCACGTTGAGGCTGCGAATGCCGCCGCCGACGGGCGTGGTCAGTGGCCCTTTGATCGCAACCACGTATTTTTCAATGGCCTTGAGTGTATCCTCGGGCAGCGGCGTGCCATAAAGATCCATGGCCGCCTCGCCGGCATAGACTTGAAACCACACGATCTTTTTCTGCCCGCCAAAGGCTTTTTCCACGGCGGCATCGAGGACTTTTTGGGCCGCCGGCCAAATGTCCACTCCCGTCCCGTCGCCCTGAATGAAGGGAATAATTGGATTGTCGGGCACCTGAAGCTTCTTGCGCTTTTTCTCGATAATCCCGCCCTCGGCGGGGGGCGTCAATTTTTCGAACTCTGACATCATTCGGCCTCCGCAATGTGGATTTTGGCAAACAGGGCGTTGCTGCGTGTCCTGCTTATACACCTCGTATACGATGATGAGACTCGCTCGCACTGCCCGGTTGCTGCAAGCGGTATTACCGATGGACTATTTGCGATGTCAAACGTTTTCGGGATTGAGAAAGCCTATTTCTCTCTTTTGCTGACAGTAGCGGCTAACTACCATAATGCAGGTGTATAAGATCACTATACATTATATGCAAAAGGTAATCCAGGAGCCTCGCAAAGGCCTTTTGTTCGCGGCATATCCCACCACTGCACATCGGAGCGTTGCCAAGCGGGGATGCGAATAGCCCGCGCAAGAAAACGCTTGACCAATTGCGCGCTTGCGGAAACAAACAAATGGCTTGCGAAAGGGTGGGCGAAAAGTACAGGCGCACTTAAGGGGTTCTCTTTCCGCAAATCAAGCGCCGCCAGGTCAGGAAAAGAACATCAAAGCCGTAAAGAGCCTCTGTCCATAACTCCAGGGAAAGGAAATTACCATGCGACAGCAAACCGCAAACATCCTGACGGGCCTCGCGTTGCTCCTGGCAACGGCCGGTAGGGGCCGCGAGCCCGTGTTTCTCCCCATGCGCATAGACGGACCGGACCACAATCCCGCGCAGCACACCTACTGGTTCGGACCGTTCTGCGAGTGCGTCTCTGTCCTCGATGTAGACGGCGACGGCGATCTCGACCTTGCCTGCGGACGCCGCTGGTATGAAGCGCCCGACTGGATTCGCCACACCGATTTCCGCGACGGCGCGCAAACCAACGGTCCCGAAACCGACGACAACAGCGAGTTTGCCATGGACGTCAACCGCGACGGCCGGCCCGACATTGTCAGCTCCGGATGGATGTTCATGAAGGGAGCGTTCTGGTATGAGAACCCCGGCAAGACCGGCGCGAAATGGAACGCCGCCCGCATTCACTCGGCTCTCAACATGGAGGGCGTCATCCATGGCGACCTCGACGGCGATGGCGACGACGACATTCTCGTCAACCATTGGGCGCCCGTCGCAGGTCAGGGTATGACATGGCTCGAACACATAGACCGCGCGCCGTGGCTGGTCGAACATGTCGTCGGGGCGGAGGGCGAGTTTCACGGCAACGGCATCGGCGACATCAACGGAGACGGCCGCAACGACATCGTGACGCCTGTCGGGTGGTATGAAGCGCCGGAGAAGCCGGCGGCCGCTGCGACCTGGACTTTCCACGCCGACTATGCCGTTCATCGTGCGGGACAGCCCAACCAGCGGATTGCTGCCTCGCATCCGATGCTTGTTCATGATGTGAACAAAGACGGCCTCGCCGATATCCTCGTCGGCGCCGCGCACGAATATGGTCTGGCGTGGCTCGAGCAAAAGCGCGGCGCCGACGGCAAGCGCACGTTCATTACCCACTGGATCGAAACCGATTTCGGTCAGTTCCACACCATGGTGCTCGGCGACCTGAACGGCGACGGGGAGCCAGACCTGGTCACCGGCAAGCGCCTGTTCGCGCATCACGGCCGCGACACCAGTTGTTACGATCCCCTGTTTGTGTTCTGGTACGATATTCAGGGCGGGAAATTCGAACGGCATATCCTGTCGTTCAATCACATCCCGTGGTATCCGGACGCGAAAAATCCCAGCCCGCCCCCCAACTATGCCATCGGCATGGGCATGAAAGCCGTGGTCTGCGATCTCGACAAGGACGGCGACAATGAAGTCATTACGGCGGGCAAGGGGGGCCTCTATGTTTTCTGGAACGAGGGATTTGCCCCTCGCGCGCCCGGACCCATCCGCCTTCCGCTCGAAGCAACCTACCCCAGCTGGGTACCGTGGGCGCAACCGCAGGCAAAAGCAAAAAAGAAAGAATGAACGCGGCCGGTCGCGCGCGGATAAACCCAAGTTTTGTCTCGAAAGAAATTGCCATTGTCCACTGTGCCGCGCAGAGCTTCGCTCGGCCTCTGGAACTCCAGCGACGGGATTCAGAATTGCCCCAACACCAACAAAAATGGGCAGAAGGTCATCGGAATTCGGACGCCGAGGAGGGCGTCACTTACATGCATTTTTCGGCAGGGGGAAACCTTTTCCCGATTTCGCGAGACGCACATCCCCTCCTGACCCTGACGGGGCAAAAAACGTCCTTGACTTTGCCCGAATCAAAAAAGAGCCTTTCAGTCGGTCTTGGCTGATAACGGGCCGAAGTGTGTGGGGGTATAGCTCAGTTGGGAGAGCGCGTGACTGGCAGTCACGAGGTCAGGGGTTCAACTCCCCTTACCTCCACCATCCTTTCTCGGATGCGCAGTCTTCTGGGATGTGGAGCCGTGTTGTTGGCGGCGGTCAAATCCGATAAAGAAGTTTTTTTCGCGCGTCTGCAGCATTCCCAGTCCGCTTGATTCGCTCCCAGGGCCGCACTGCCCAAGGCGGCTCATATTTTTCGCTTTCCGATGCCTTCAGAACGGAGACGGTTGCTATGGGCAATGAGATTGGCAAGACCATCGAGCGCTATCGAAAACTGTTGAATAAAACCCAGGATCAGCTGGGCGCCATGTATTCCGTGACCGCGCCGGCCATTTTCAAATTCGAAAAAGGCTATGTAACCCCGTCGCTGGACCTGTGGATGAAGATCGCCTATGATGCCGGACTGACGCCAAAAACCAGCTTGCTGTACTGGATCAAGGACAAACTGCCCCCGCAATATCGCGGCATTATCGAGGAGATGGAGCGCGCCAGCGAGAAGCCGGCATCCGGCGCCGCCCCGCCGACACGATACAGTTCCATTACCGACCGCGAGGCGCTCCGCAAGGCGCTGCTGTGCGATCCGACAATTCCGGCACCGCTTGTCGAACTGTTCCGCGACGATGAGTTTTGGGCCGTTTACAGGCCGCGCGGCGAGGAACTGGATCACCTGATCCGGTTCGTTTCGGCATTCGGGGAAGGGACACTGGACATGTATCGCGATGCCTTGCGATTGGTCCGTCAATTTTTGGAAATCTCCAAACAGTGAAATCGCCTTCGGAGCGGCGGGAAATCTCAAACCCGAAGACAGGCAATCGCAATCGAAGCGCGAACATCCTGCCCATGTTCGTTTGAAACTTTCCTGCTCAAGGAAGCCCATGGTGGAGAGCCCCGGTGGGTCAGCGTCGGAAACGAGTCGGTGCGACAAAACCGTCTTCGTCTGCGAACGTCGCCGCGTGTTTGCAGCCGAGCGCCTGCACCCCTATGAACCGTTCCCGTGTTTTCATCGGAGCCGTGGCCGTTTGCCTTGCGATCCTTCTGACTTACGCCAACACGCTGTCCAATCCTTTCATTTTTGACGACCAGCAGTCCATCCTGCGCAATCCAACCATTCGCGACCTGCGCAACCTTCGGGCCGTCCTGTCGCCGCCCGGCCGCGGCGCCGCGGTCCAAAACCGCCCCGTCGTCAACCTGACTTTGGCAATCAATTTCGCGCTCCATGGCGAACGGGTCGCCGGCTATCACCTTTTCAATCTGGCCGTCCATATCGTATCGGCTCTGACCCTGATGGGCGTCGTGCATCGCACGCTGCTTCTGCCGCGGTTTCCTCAGCCGCTTAACCGCCGCGCCGCGACGTACGCCTCGATCACGGCCCTGCTCTGGGCCGTGCATCCGCTCAACACCGAAGCGGTAACCTACATCATCCAGCGCAGCGAATCCCTGTTCTCGATGTTCTATCTCTTGATGCTTTACTGTTGCATTCGCGGTTACGAAGGAAACCGGAGATGGTTTGCTGCGGCGGTCGTGTGTTGCCTGATCGGCATGGGCTGCAAGGAAGCCATGGTCACGGCGCCCGTCATGGCGTTTCTCTACGATCGCGCGTATATTGCGCAGTCCTGGAAGGAGATCGCCCGGCGCCGCTGGGGGCTTTATGCGGCGCTGGCCGCAACCTGGAGCGTGCTGGCCGCGCTCCTGGCCTCGGCTGCCGGCGCGCGCGGAGAGGCCGCAGGCTTTGGCTTCGGCATAACCCCATGGGAATATGCCCGAACCCAGTGCTGGGCTCTTGCGCGCTATCTCTATCTGGTGTTCTGGCCGACGGGGCTTGTTATGGACTATGGAATGTGGACAGCGCGAACATTCCGCGAGGTTGCACCTCATGCCGCTCTTGTGGCCATTCTGGCGGCAGCCGCACTTTGGCTCTGGGTGCGCCGGCCCCATGCGGCCTATCCAGCCCTCTGGTTCTTCGCGATCCTCTCGCCCAGTTCTTCCTTTGTCCCGCTGGTCACGCAGACCGTTGCCGAAAAGCGGATGTATCTGCCGCTGGCCGGCGTGATAACTCTACTTGTGGTCGGTCTTGGGGAAACGCTCCGCCGCCGTTTCGAACGTTTTGCACCCACCGGTGTTTTGCCAAAATCGTTGCCCGCGGCCGGCTGGGCGGCTGTAGCGTGCATCGCACTGGCGCTGGGAACGCTCACCGTCCTGCGCAACCGCGACTACCGTTCGGAAGGGGGGATCTGGGAAGACACCATCCGAAAGCGTCCGGACAACGCCCGCGCTTATTTCAATCGCGGGAGGCTCCGCGGCGAGGCCGGCGATTGGAACGGCATGATGGCCGACTATGCCAAAGCCCTCGAACTCAAACCTGATTTTGTCGAGGCCTACAACAACCGCGGGAACGCGTATAGTTTTGCCGGCAACCATGCGCGCGCGCTCGAGGATTTCTCGAAAGCCATCCGCTACTATCCGCGCAGCGCCGGCAGCTACAACAATCGCGGGGTCACGTATCTGGACCTCGGCGACTACGAGCGCGCCCTCGCTGATTTCTCCAAGGCCATCGAGATCAGCCCCGACCGCCCCGAATTCTACTGCAACCGCGCGAACGCCCGCAATGCTCTTGGCCGGTACGCCGAAGCGCTGGCCGACTGCGAAAAAGCCATCGCGCTCGCCCCCGACCTGCCCGAGCCGTACTACTACCGCGCCAATGCTTACAGCGGACTGGGCGACGACGAGCGCGCGCTGGCCGATTACGACCGCGCGCTCCGCACCCGGCCCGACTGGGCCGCCGCCTACGACCGCCGCGCTGCCGTTCACCTTCGCCAGGGCCGCGCCGCGCAGGCCATCGCCGACAGCACGCGCGCCATTGAATTGCAGCCAACCCTCGCTTCCGCCTACGCCACCCGCGCCCTTGCCTATGGCCAAACCCGCCAGTTCGACAAAGCGCGGGCCGACGCACAAGTTTTGCTGAATGCGGGCGTCGCCCTGCCGCCCGAACTGCAGCAGATTCTGCAGACCGCCTCACCGATGCCCCGCTGAGGAATCCGAATCAGGGCGTCAACTCCTCGAAATCCGACGGATTGACCCAGCCGGCGGCCTTTTTGCCGATCTCGCCTTTTTTGTATCGCTCATAAAAGTGCTGCGTAGTTTTGTCGGCGTAGGGATAATCATCGAAGATTTTTCCCTTGCCGAACATGCGCGGGTCGCCCTGCTCGCGCAGTTCGCGGAAAAGCTGCTCCTTTAGCGCCTCCCGGGTCTCTCGCAGATCGGAACAGCCGGCGAGGTTATCCAAACACTCGCGGTCCTTGCGCAGATCATACATCTCTTCCTGCGGTCGCTTGCCAAACGACCACTGCCAGAACTTGTGCGTTTCCGGCGAAGTGCGCGCCTGCAAACACTCTGTCTTGGTCGGGCTGCCGTCGCAGTTGAGATAGCCGGTTTCCGGATTGCACGCGGGCCAGCGGTCCGGCTCGAAATTATGCATATACAGAAAACCGCCTTTGATAATACCGCGAATCGGATAGCCGACATCGCCCGGCCGTCCGACATCGTGGCGCTCCTGCCCGAGCAAGACGTGATCGCGCGCCGGATTGCACTGACCCGATTTTTCCGAGGCGAAAATGTCGGTCAGACTGCGTCCGGCGACCGGATGCATGCCGGCCTTGTCGGCGGTCAGGCCCGCCAGTTCGAGAAACGTCGGGGCGAAGTCTATAAAGCTGACAAAATCATCCACGGTCCGACCGGGTGCACGGATGCCCGCCTTCCACATCGCCGCCAGCGGCATATGATTCGAGTATTCGTATTCCTGCCCTTTGCATCGCGGAAACGGCATGCCGTTGTCGGCGGTGACCAGCACGAGTGTATTGTCGAGCAGTCCGCGCTTTTCCAGAAGGTCCAACATGCGCACCAGGTGCTGGTCGAAATACTCGATCTCGAATGCGTAGTCGAGCATGTCGGCGCGCACCGTTTCGTTGTCGGGCCAGTAAGGGGGAACCCGGTCAATGTCGTCGAGCCGTTTGCCGCCTTTGGTGCGGCCGGAGTCGAATTCATAGGCGCGATGGGGCTCGTAACCGCCATACCAGAAACAGAACGGCTGGTCGGTGGGTTTGGCATCGAGAAAGTCGGCGAAGTTGGCCGCATAGTCGGTGGCGCTCATCTGCTTGGTGGGCGGCTGAGTTTTTTTCGACTGCCAGGGCCGGCCGGCCAGCTGGCGCGGCTGTCCGTTGACGGTGCCCGGAATGCCGGGTCCCCAGCCCTTGCCTGTGAAGCCCACATCATAGCCGTGCTCGCCGAGCGCTTCGGCGTAGGTCTTGAACTTGGCAGGGAAAAAGCACCAGTGGTTGGCGGCCTCTTCCAGTTGCCACGAATTGCGGCCGGTTAGCATGCAAGCGCGCGACGGGGCGCACTTGGCATTCGGCGTGTAGGCGTTGGAGAACAAAATGCCCTCGCGCGCCACGCGGTCGAAACCGGGCGTGCGAACCCAGCGGCAACCGTAGGCGCCCATGTGAGGCCACGAGGCGTCGTCGGCGATGCAGAACAGAATGTTGGGGCGCGACCGCGTGGTTTCGGATGCGGCGCGGGCACCGGCCAACGCAGAGCCGGCGGCAGTCAGGGCGGCCGATCGGAGGAAATTCCGTCGAGATAGGGCTTTTCGTTCCATGGTTCATTCCTCCACTTTTCAGGCTGTCTTGGCTTTCCTGGGGGTTTTCTGCTTCGTGCCTTTTGGTTGAGCGCCTTTTTGCGGCGGATCTTTCATCGGCCAGTCGGGAGAATCGGTATGGGCGGTCTTCATCAAGTCTTCGGCCTTCCGGACGAGGTCGGGATGTTTGGCGGCTAGATCGTTTTGTTCATAGGGGTCGTTCTTGAGATCGTAAAGTTCAGTGGGCGCGCTGGGGAAGTTCTTGACGGCTTTCCAGTCGCCGAAGCGCACGGCCTGCTGCGTGCGGTTTGCCTCGTGAAGTTCCCAATAAAAATAATCGCGCTGCGGGCCGGCTCCGCCCATCAGCGCCGAAACCACCGACAGGCCGTCTATCTTGACGTTGGGGGGGATTTTCGCGCCGGCCAGCTCGGCAAACGTCGGCAGCAAATCCCAGAACGCCCACGGAACGTCGCTTACCTTGCCCGCGGGGATTCGGCCCGGCCAGCGCGCGATCAGGGGGACTCGCAGGCCGCCCTCGTACATCGTGCGCTTGGTGCCGCGATAAGGGCCGTTGCTGTCGAACAGTGCGCTGCCGGGAGCGCCTTCGGCCGGGCCGTTGTCGCTGGCGAAAATGACCAGGGTGTTCTCGTCGAGTCCCAGCTCCTTGAGCAGGTTCATCAGACGCCCGATATCGGTGTCCATGCGCGTAACCATGGCGGCATAAGTTTTCTCGCCCTGCGACCACGGCTCGTTGGCATAGATGCCGAGGTCGTCAATTTCATATCTTCCGTGCGGGAGCGTGATGGCGTAGAACAGGAAAAACGGCCCGTCCTTGTGTTGCCGGACCCACTCCAGTGTGTCGTTGGCAATCAGGTTCTGCGCATAGGTCTTGCCGTCGAGTTCGATCCGCTTGTCGTCACGGTAGAGATAGGCGGGGAAGTAGCTGTGCGCGTGGCGCTGGCAATTGTAGCCGAAGAAGTGATCGAAGCCGTTCTTGAGCGGGCTGCCCGGCGTATCGAACATCCCCAATCCCCACTTGCCGACGCAGGCGGTGGCATAACCGACGCTTTTGAGAAGTTTCGCCACGGTGAAAGTCCCTTCAGGCAGCGGCATCTGGCCTTCGGGCTGAATCTCGCGATTGGCGCGGATGGGTGCATGGCCAATATGCAGGCCGGTCATGACCGAGCACCGGCACGGTGCGCACACGCTGGTCCCGCAGTAGCCTTGTGTGTAGCGGATGCCCTCGGCGGCGAGGCGATCCACGTTCGGCGTCTTGATCCGGGTCTGGCCATAGCAGCCAACATCGCCGATGCCGAGGTCGTCGGCCAGGATAAAGATGATGTTGGGCCTGGGCGCGGAAGCGGCCGACGCTTTGGGATGAGACAATCCCACGCCCGCGGCGCCGAGCGCCGCCGTGTGCAAAAAGTCGCGACGATCGAGCATGACGGATACCTCCCAGTTTCAATTGATGGATGCGTGACGATGGGCGGCGGCGCCTGACAGCGCAAGCCAGCCTTTGTGC
>JADFCW010000092.1 GCA_017161705.1 Candidatus Sumerlaeota bacterium
GCGCGTGACCATGTCCTTGGGGTCGTGTTCGAGTTTGATCCGCTCGTCGGGATAGAGGGGCGTAAGGTTGTCGAACAGAACCTTGGTCTGAGCCACGTCGGGGGGCTCGTTGTTGACCGCCTCGACCTTGAGCAGGGCGAAGTAGCGCTCGTTTTCCTTGGGCGGACGAATCTGGCCGCTGACCGAATCGCCTTTGCGCAAGTTGAAGCGCCGAATCTGCGAGGGGGAGACATAGATGTCGTCCGGTCCGGGCAGATAATTATAGTTGGGCGAGCGCAGGAAGCCGAATCCGTCGGGCAGAATTTCGAGCACCCCTTCCCCGAACATATTGCCCTCTTTTTCGGCGTTGGCCTTGAGAATCTGAAAAATCAGATCGGCCTTGCGCATGTTGTAGAAGCCCTCGATATTGAGGCTTTTGGCGATTTCCGCCAGCTCTGTGAGTGTACTCTTTCTCAGTACCCCGATATCCACGGGTTGTGCTCCTTTCTGTTCCTACGGGAAATTTGGAGTTGGGTATGGCAGCGATCGAAATGGACGATTACGAACGGAGTGGACTGGATGAACAGCGCAGAACGGCCGCTGCGGTCCTGCCTCCGCAAAGCCTATTCTGTTCGTATTTGCCCATCCTGTCCGTTTCGTCCGGGGTGTCCATTTCTCATTTGCTGCCTATTACTTTCTTCAGCAGGTCTTCGACCTGCCGTTCGGTTTCTTCCAACGGGCCGGAATTATTGATCACATAGTCAGCCCGCGCGATTTTCTCTTCCTGAGGCATCTGGGCGTCGAGCCGCGCGGCAATCTGGCTGTCCGTCAGACCATCCCGGCGACGGAGGCGTTCCATGCGCACAGCCTCGTCCACCGCTACTACCACCACGCAATCCACGAGGTGTTCCATGCGGTTTTCCAGCAGCAGCGGAACGGACAAGATAACCAGCGGTTCGTCGCGCCATAGCGCCAGTTGTTCTTCCTCGACGGCTCGGATGCGGGGATGGAGGATGGCATTGAGGCGTTGGCGCAGCGATTCATCCGCAAACACACGCTCGGCCACAGCCGCGCGATTCAGGCGTCCATCCGGCTGCAGTATCTGTTGACCGAGCAGATTTACGATTTCCTGGAGAGCGGGGGAGCCGGGCTCGACAAGTTGCCGCGCAATGGTATCGGCGTCAATGATGCGCGCGCCACGCTGCCGAAACATTTCGGCCACGGTCGTCTTGCCACTCCCAAACGACCCCGTCAATCCGATAACAGGCATACCATTTCAGAACACGTGCCGCTGGATCGTTAATCACTATAGAGATTATGAGGCCTAGAGGCAGAACATTCGGGAAAAGTGCTTATGGAAGAACCGATTGCCACAAAGCGAGTCAAGATATGACATCAACGCGTTTCTTTCTGCAAGAGTTTTTTGCAAAAAAATACGTCCCCGCGGCCCGCGGCGATCATCGGGCGGATGACGTTTGCGGCTAATCCAAATAACCCAGGTCGCGCAGTTGCTCGGCCACGGCGTCCTCGTCGCGCGGCGACCGCCAGCGCGCCCCGGCCATATCGGCGGAAACAGGTTCGCCGACCGCCGGCGCACTGTGCACAGGATGGGCAGCGCGATAGGCCGGCGAAATCGCCTCGGCCACTACCGTGCCGTCCATGTCGGACGGAATCGCGGCATCGAGCAGATACAGGGCGGTTACGCTGACATCGGCAATGTCGGGGGCATTTGTCCCGACGCCATGAACGATGTCGGGGCCGGCGGCCAGCAGGATGCCTTCGTCGCGATGGATTCCACGGCTGCGGAAGGTCTTGGGTTGCACCAGCCGGCCGCCGGGAGAGTCGCCGTGGGAGAGGCCGTAGCGCAAATCGAGCCGGAAGATGAGGTCGGGACAGACTGGCACGCGGGGGCCGCGGTAAATGTCCTCGCGCCGCCAGACCTCCGTGACGATGGGGTGGCCCGTCTCCGGATCGCGCACGGCCCTCAGGCGTTCGATGAGCGACTGGCGCAGCGGTGCGTACTCGGGCGATTCGGGCGGCAGGTTGATTCCCACTCCGCCGATGTATTTGTGCAGAACAACCAGATAGGCTCGGCTCGAACGCCACGCTTCGTGTTCTTTCCGCACAGCAAACCTCGACAGACGGGACAGCAGACGGCGCAGCGGTGTTCCGGCCAGAAGCCGCCGCAGCCGGTCGCCGTCGAGTATGCCGCGCCGTTCGAGCCAAGCGCGCACCGTGTGAAAGCCGCCGACGCCCTCGCCGGCTTCCAATCCCAGCTGGCGTGCGAGCACGCGGCGATAGACCGCCCGCTCGGGGGCGGGACCGAATCCATGATCGGACAGAATGAGACAATTGGCCGCTTCGCCCGCCGCGGCAAGCAACTGGCCGATGGTCTGGTCCAGGAGGCAATAATAGCGTTCGAGGTGTGGGAGGAAGTATTTTGTATCCGTCACGTCGGACAAATGGGATAGGTCGGACGAGCGGGACAGGTCGGACTGCTCTTGCGAACCTTCTTCCGCTCCGCGCTGTTCCTCTTTCAGCTTTTCCAAATACCCCCATAAGCGGTGCTGGAGGCGGTCGGTTCCGGTGAAACAGACGAAGAAGAAGTCCCAGGGTTCCTGGCGAAGCAGCCGGAGGGCGGTTTCGCTTTGCACCTTGAGAATGTCGAGCGATGCACGAACCAGTTCGCGGTCGGCCTCGCGGCTGAAACCCATGGCGGCCAGCGGCTGTTCGATCCGATAGCCGGGGAGCGAGTCGGCCAGTTCGGGCGGCCAAGTGAAGTCGCGGGCTCCGGGCGGGGTAAGAAGGCCGGTGATCATGATGCCGTTCAGGGGGCGCGGAGGATAAGTCATGGGAACGTTGATCACGGCGACGCGGCGGCCGGCCTGTCCGAGAAGGTCCCAGAGACGCGGGCCGGCGATGCTTTCGGACGACAGGAGAGTGTAAGCGCCCGGACGGAACTCGCGGCCGGCGTCGGCGGTCGGGCGCGTGGCCTGAAAGCGCAAGACGCCGTGCTGGCCGGGGTTTTTGCCTGTGACGAATGTTGCCCATGCTGCAGCGGAATTGGGTGGAATGGTCGAACGCAGTGCGGCCCGGAATCCGCGTCTGACCAGAGTTGCCAGATTGGGCATTACGCCGCGCCGCATCAGCGGATCGAGCAGGTCAAACGTTCCGCCGTCTATGCCGATGACAAGCAGGCGCCGCTGGCCGCGCGAATCCGTCATGACCGACTCCCTGGGGTGTTGGGTGTTTCGGGTGGCTGAGAGCTTGTCTGGGAATCTTCCTCCCGCCCTTTCTCCCAGCGCACAGGGAGGGGAGGAAGAGGGTTACTGGATACGCTGTTGACCCATTTTTGCGCGACCGCGCCCCAAACCGACGTGGCCAGCCGCCGCGGGAGAAGTTTCAGAAGCAGATACACGACGCGGTTCTGAAAACCGGCAACGACCGACGGCTTTCGGCCCAGCGCCCGCAGTGCGGCCGCCACGACCGGCGCGACGGGCATTTGCGGATAGCGCGCCCGAATTCCGGCGACGTCTTTGAATTCTGTGTCGGTAGCGCCTGGACAAAGCGCCAGCACATCCACGCCCCGGCGCTTCATTTCATACCACAAACCTTCGGCCACGAGCAGATTATGCGCCTTAGTAGCCGCATAGCCCGCCCAGTAAGGCGCGGACAAATGGGCCATGATCGAGGCGACAAAGATGATGCCGCCGCGGCGGCGGTCCGCCATGGCACGGCCAAGCTCGTGAGCCAGAATTAGCGGCGCACGACAATTGACCTCCAACATGGCCAGCTCGCGCTCGAGCGGATTGGCGAGGAATTCGCCGCTGGTGCCGAAGCCGGCATTGTTGACGAGCAGACCAATTTCGAGGCCGGCGGCCGCTGCAAGAAGGGTCGGCAGAAAATCGGGCTGGGACAAATCCACCTCCACAGCGCGCGCGTTAACCGTGCGGCGGGCTTTCAGTTCCTCCGCCAGCGCGGCGAGCCGCTCCTTGCGCCGCGCTGCCAGAAGCACGTTCAATCCGCGCGCAGCCAGCTGGCGCGCAAACTCCGCCCCGATGCCCGACGACGCGCCGGTAATCAGCGCCCACGGGCCATAGCGCTCAAAAAAAGACGACATCTGGCAATAGCCTTCCAAAAAGTTTTGCCGCGCAATCAGCAGCAACCTCAGCAAATAGGGCAATAGGAGAGAGCAACGAACGGCGCGCAATGTGCAGGATCATTTGTTTCAATTCATGCGAATCGAGGTCTATTTGGAATGGCTTCCTTTTCCTCATTGCCTGCGGTTAATGTGATAAAAAGATTATGCCCGCGACTTGCTCGCGTTTGGCACAAATGAAAGCAGCAGGTCGGCATCCGCTCCAACGCCTTCGGCCGCGGAAGCCAATTCACCAGGAGGTTGGCAACGCTGCCCGGCAAATTCAAAGGAAAAGCGCGCGGAGCCTTTCCCGCAGATTGTTGATGCGTGCGCGGGTATCGCCGCGCCGGAATGGCAACTGCACCGCACAGGAAAGCAATCCCCAGACGATCGCAACAACGGCGGCTGCCCGATACAGCACCAGGTCGGCGCGGCTGCGGTGTTTGCGATACCACAAAATCCGCGCTCGCTGCAATCGGTAGGCTTGATCGTGAAATTCGCGCCGCGCCGTCTGCCCGCGATAGTGGATCACGCGCGCGCCCGGCAGCCGGTAGATCCGCCAGCCCGCCCGCCGGATACGATGACACAAATCGGTGTCCTCGCCATAGGCCGGATCGAAGCGTTCGTCGAGCAGTCCGACCGGGTCGAGCGCCGCGCGCCGGATCATCAGGCAGGCGCCGCTCCAGCGCTCGACCTCGGCGGCCTCTGCGCCGCGCGCGGCTTCGTCTTTCGCGCTGACTTTCCGCCGCAGGCGGGGGAACAGCGGATCCATCGGACGCGGAACGCATTGAGCGATGGCCTCGGGCGTGCCGTCGGGCCGGAGCAGCGTGCAGCCGACGGCGCCGGCGTCGGGGTGCGATTCGAGGAAGTCCAGTGCCTGCTTCAGCGCATCGCCCACGATCACCGTGTCATCGTTGAGCAGGAGGACATGGCGGCCGCGGGCGCCGCGCAACACCTGATTGTGGTTGGCCGAAAAGCCCAGAGGCCGCTCGTTACGAAGGACAGCGACCTGCGGGAATTGCTCATGGATCATTGCCGCCGTACCGTCGGTCGAGGCGTTGTCCACTACAACAATTTCGGCGTGAATGCCGCGCAAGCTTTCCGCCACCGACCGCAAACATTCCTCCGCCCGCTCGCGGTTGTTCCACGTGGCGATCGAGACCGTGAGAAGAATGTCGCCGGACGTCGCGTCGTTCAATCCAGGTACCCCAGGTCTTTGAGTTGTTGTTCGGCTGCGGCACGATCTGATTCCGTCCAAGCGGCCTCTGCATCAGTGCGGGCGAGAGGTTGCGGAGCGCCTTCGACATCAGTCTGTCGCTCGCCGAGGAGCGGCTTGCCGTCCAATGTGGAGGGCGCTCCAACGCCGACGGCGGCGAGAATGGTTGGCGCAACGTCGGCGATCGAAGCGCCGGTCAGTCGGCGGCCTGCGCGGATCCCTTTGCCGCAGAGGAGCAGGATTCCCTCCGGCGTATGATAGCCGCTGACGGGCGCGCTCGGACCGGCAAAACCGCGTGCGCCCGCCGTCGGAAGCTGCTCCGAGAGCACATAACGGCCGTTGGGGTCATCGGCGTCGCGCGCCGGTTCGATGAGCAGATCGGGAACGACGCTCAGGCCGCCGCCGGCCAACGCCGCTTCGCCGCGATGAACCTTGGCCGCCACGCGGTGTCCCGTTTCCGGGTCGCGAAGCGACTCTAGTTCGGCGATCAATTGCGCGCGCAGCGCTTCGTAGTCGGCGCCGGGCCGCACGCAGCCGGCAGGATCGCGTCCAGCGACGTTGATCCATAGCGCGCGGTCAAGGCCGAACCAGGCGCGCGTTCGGCGCCAGTCAATGGCGCGGACAAACGCCGCCGAGATCAGGTGCCGCGCACGCAACCGATCGCCCAGCACCGACCCGCCCGGCAGGCGTGCCAGAACGCGCCGGGCCATGCGCGCCGCGCGGTGCGTCCAGCCGGCCGGCTCGCCTCTGCCGCCCGTCAGAGCGAGATAGCCGCGGTCGGCCAGCCATGCGTTGACATAGAACGTCCGCGCAACGGCTTGAAAACCGTGATCGGAAAGCACGATGAGAAGCGTTTCGTTGTCTGCCGCATCGAGCGTTCGCGCAATCACGCCGTCCAACTGCCGGTAAGCCGCCGAAATAGCCTCGCGATATTCGGGGGGAGCCGACGGCTGATGCGCCGGATGGCCTGTGTCCATGTCGGCCCATAGAAAGTGCTGAAGCCGGTCGAGCACGGTGAAGACGCAGATGAGCAGGTCGGGCCGGCAGCGGAGGTCCAGCCAGCGCATGGCGTGTTCGCGGGCGGCGATGGTGTCGGAAAAGTTGCGCGCCAGCACGGCGCGCGGATCAACCCCGCGCGACCGTCCCAGGCCGTGACTGACGGGATAGTTCGGCACGGCGCGCAGGAGCGCCGCGCGAAGTTCGGGCGGCCACGTGAATTTCGACCGCGTGCCCGGTGCCATCATGCCGGCGACGAGGAACCCGTGCACGGGTCGCGGGGGATAGGTGAACGGCACGTTGATGACGCCGACGCGAAGGCCCTCGGCGCCGGCGATGTCCCACAGCGTCGGCGTGCGGACATGATGCGATCCGCCAATGTCGTATTCATAGGCGGTCGGCCGCCGCAGCATAAAACCATAGATGCCGTGGCGGCCGGGCCCGACGCCGGTGGCGAACGTTGTCCAGGCCGCGGGGCTTTCCGCCGGTAACGTCGAACGGAGTGTTCCCCATGCGCCTTCGCGCAGAAGGCGCGCAAACGCGGGCAAGTCGCCGCGCTCGACACCCGGCAGAATGCGCTCGAAGGTCGCTCCGTCCAAACCTAGAACAATGACTTTCATTCCTCGTCCTCGTCAACGGGCGCGATTCTTTGTCTTCTGATCCAGCCGCCGATGATCGAGTGCAGATGCGCAGCGTCGAAGTAAATCCAAAACCGGCCGTGCTTCTTGTGCACGAACAGGTCGAGCGCCACGTGCAGTGCCACGCCGAGCGCCAGCCATACGAGCGGCCGAAAAACATAGCTCGCGGCCGCCAGCACGGCCAGTGCTTCGAGCGAATGGAACAGCCGCATCCCGCCCTGAATCCGCTCGGGTCCCTGAAACCGCGCGACCGCCTCGCCCAATTTCAGCGTTCGGAACCGCACCGCATACCATAGATAGCGGTCGAGGTCGGGCAAGACGCCGCCGCCGAAAACCAGAAGGGCCTTCCATGCCGCCCATGGCGCCAGCACCAGCGACACGACAGCCGAGATTTTCACATGTCGCGACGGTTTCATCGAACTCCATCCGGCGTGGGGCCAAACAAACTGAAGTTTGAGCGGCAAGCGGTTCGCATGCAAACGAACTGGAGTTGACAAGTACCTCCGCGTGCTCGACGCTACCCAGTCAAGAGATGGTAGGATAGTTCGACTGCAACTTGAAAGTCCAAACAAAATACCCCGAAAAGGAGAACGCTCCGATGGCCGCTCATCCTTGCTTCAGCCGACGCAACTTTCTGCGGACGGCCGCCTTCGGCGCGGCAACCTGGGCCTTGGCCCGACGCGCCCCGTTCGCCGCAGCGCCTCAAACCAAACCCAACATCGTTTTTGTTCTCGCCGACGACCTCGGCTACGGAGACCCGCGATGCAACAATCCCGACTCGAAGGTCCCGACGCCCCACTTCGACCGCCTCGCCCGCGAGGGCGTCCGGTTCACTGACGCCCACAGCGGCTCAGCGGTCTGCACGCCCACCCGCTATGGCATCCTCACCGGCCGCTATTGCTGGCGCACCTCGCTCAAACGCGGTGTTCTCGGAGGCTACAGCGCGAGCCTGATCGAGCCCGGCCGTCTGACGGTTGCCTCGCTTCTCAAGCAGCATGGCTACGCAACGGCCTGCATCGGCAAGTGGCACCTCGGCATGGACTGGGGGAAAAAAGGCCCCGGCCCGGTCAGCATGGACGGCAACAGCGAGGAGAACGTGGACTTCAGCCAGCCGATCCAGAACGGCCCGACCGCCGTCGGCTTCGACTACTACTTCGGCATTTCGGCCTCGCTCGATATGCCCCCGTATATTTTCATCGAGAACGACCGGCTGGTCGGCTCGCCAACGGCGCACCAGCCGAAGGATGGGCCGGTTCGGGCTGGTGCAAAAGCGCCCGACTTCACGATGGAGGGCGTTCTGCCGACGCTCACGAAAAAGGCGGTCGAGTTCATCGAATCGCACACGGCGAAAAAGTCCGGCCAGCCGTTCTTCCTCTACTTCTCGCTCAACGCGCCGCATACGCCAGTGGCCCCCGCCGACTTCGTCAAGGGCAAGAGCCAGGCCGGTCCCTACGGCGATTTCGTCCATCAGGTGGACCACTCGCTTGGCGAGGTTATGGCCGCGCTCGACCGCTGCAAGATTGCCGACAACACCCTGGTGATTATGACCAGCGACAACGGCTCGACCAACAAGCCTATGACCGAATACGATCACCTGCCCAACGGCCATTTGCGCGGGCGCAAGAGCACGATCTGGGACGGCGGCCATCGCATCCCCTTTGTGGCCCGCTGGCCGGGAAAAATCCGCCCCAGCACCACGTCGGACGAGACGATCTGGCTGGGCGATTTCATGGCCACATGCGCGGCCATTGTCGGTGCCGAACTCCCGCGCGACGCCGGCGAAGACAGCATCAATATCCTGCCGGCGCTGTTGGGCGAAACACGCAGCGCGCCGCTTCACGAGGCCATTGTCCACCACTCGATTGACGGGATGTTCGCCATACGTTCGGGCCGCTGGAAACTTATCCTCGGCCGGGGGTCGGGCGGCTGGGACGGCAAAGGCAGCCCCGACGATCCTCCCGGCCAATTGTATGACATGTCGGCCGACGTGGAGGAGAAAGAGAACCTCTACACAAAGCATCCTGAAATCGTCGAGCGGCTCACCGCGTTGTTGAAACAATACGAGGAAACCGGCCGGAGCCGGCCGTAGCGGATGCTCCGGTTTATGGGTCTGAAGGGCCGAACGGACGAATTGGGCAGTGGGACCTCTTTCCCGATGTCAAGAGATGCCCGCCGCAAGGAAGCCATTCATTGTCGTGCAGGGTACGGTTACTTTTTCTTTTGCTGGAGCGTCAGGGCGTCTAGTTGGCCGTCGTGGAGAAGGTCCACGATGGCATAAACCAACCGGGCGGAATTGAGCGCGGCGGCGTCGGCAAAGGCCTCGAGGTCGGCCATCGCTGTCTGATCGGCCATGTCGCTCATGCAGCGGATGACCAGGCACGGGACGCCGAGGGTGTAGCAGACCTGGGCGACCGCGCCGCCTTCCATTTCGACGCAATCGGCATTGAGCTGCTCGCGCAACTCCCGCCGCTTTGATTCGGACTCAACAAATGCGTCGCCCGTGGCCACAATGCCCGTGATCACCCGCACCAGATGCGGCGACGTGCGGCGATCGTCGCCGACCAGCGGAATGAAGGAAACGCGGGCTGCCGCTTGCTGGGCAATCGCTACCAGCGTTGTCGGCATGTCGAGGAAGGCGGATGCGCGCCGCCCGGTGACCGGATGGCGCGCGCCGCGATACTCGACACCGCTGTCGCTGTGGCGCACCATGTCATGCTGGACGGTTTGGCGGGCGATAACCAGATCGCCGGGAGCGAGGTCGGGATGGAGACCGCCGGCAATGCCGGTGACGAGAACTTCGGCGGGGCGAAAATGCTCGATGGCAAGAGTGGCGATCATGGCGGCGTTGACTTTGCCCGCGCTCATTTTGGCGACGACGACGCGGCGGCCGGCCAGGCGGCCCTCCCAGAACGGCAAGCCGAGGATTTTATGATCCTGGCGGTCGCGGAGTTCTTCGCGCAGCGCCGCGACTTCGCGTGTCTGCGCGCCAAGCACAACTGTGATCGGCTCTGCAGGGACACCGGACGAACTGACGGCCAGCCACACGGCGGCGCCCAGCAGGACACCGGTAGGCAGCTTTGCACGCATGGTTTTTCCTTTCGCAATATAATGGGTCTTGCGCCGTGATTGCACACCGCTTGCGAATTCTATTCCCAACGTGGCCTCCTGCCACAACCAAAAAGATCTTCGCAGTAAAGCTGCGATCTCTTAAGGCTAGATCTCAAGTGAAATATTCCAAACCGGCCGTAAAAGCGAGGGCAATCGGGGTCTTGTGATGAACCAGGACTGCAAAGCGGCAGCATGGCTGCCGCAGTCCAAAATGTTTGCTTCGCAAACTCCGGATACTGCAAAGCGGAATACTTTTGCTTAGGTAGGTTCGATTTCTGTTGCAAGACATCCGGCTGCATTTAAGACGTTGCGGGTAGAAATACTGCGATCTCTAAGAAATCTACAGTGTCGTTTCAACTACACGAAATGAGATCTGAGTTACGCTTGCGAGGAGGTATGGCTATATGATTCGCCTGGTCACTGCAACCCTAGCCGCACTCTATCTATTGGCTGCCGCAAACCTGTGTGCGGAGCCCGGCCTGTTCGACGGGGTACAATTCAAAGGCCGCATCGCTCTCAGCCACGACGGCAACTATAACGACGAGGACGACTGGGGCGCCTTTCCCGTCGCTATCGCCATGCTGGACGCGTTCGGCGTCAAGGAGAAGATTGTCCATATAGACTACAACAACATTGTCGGCTACAATGACGAGCGCTTTGAGCGCGAGATGACCACAAGCGTTCTCGGGGCAGCGGCGCACTACGGCCTTCCCGCGTCGGTGCTGAAAAACTGCCGCACCGACCTTGCCGGGGCCATTCGCAGCATCACCGAGGCCGTCAATGCCTCGTCGGCCGACAATCCGCTCTACTACCTTCTGGCCGGCCCGATGGACGTGCCCTATGAGGGCATCAAGGCCGCCGACCCCGCCAAACGCCGGTTTGTCTATTGCATCTCCCACAGCGTGTGGAACGACGGCTACGGGCGGCGGCGTCCGAGCGGCGTCCGCGTCAAGCGCGATGTGATCGAGTTGGGGATCAACTGGATTCAGGTGCAGCCGGGCAATCTTTTGGCGGCCTCGACGCGCACGGAGTCCACGCCGGCGCAATGGGCGCTGGTGCAGTGGATGCGCGATTCCGCCGACGAACGACTGCGCTGGCTCTACTCGCGGATTCAGGCCGTCGGCCGCGTGGATGTTTCCGACGCCACGATGGCGTATTTTCTTCTGACTGGCGACGAGGCGTGTGATCTGCAGAAGCTGCGGACGCTGCTCGAAAAAAAGCAGCGGCCTCAGCCGACGCTTCACCGCGCGAGCATCCGATTGGAGGCCGAGAACTTCCAGACGCTGGAACACACCACGGCGGTTTTGGTCGGGCGGTCTGTCTCGCAATCGCTGAGTGTGAGAACATCGGGGGCGGGCAACGGCGCAATTCGCACGAAGTTTCACGAGATTTACGCCGCGCCCTCAGGCCGTTATGATGTGGACATACAGTATCGCGGCAGCCGCAATGGAGATGCGGCCTTTGCTTTGTTGGTCAACGGCGTTGCGCAGGGAGCGGGCTGGAAGGCCGCCGCCGGCGATGCGGCTTGGAAAACACAAACGATCGAAAATGTGGCGCTGGCGGCCGGCGATGAAATCGCAGTCGAGATTGTTCCCAAAGGGAAGGGCGCCGGCGAGATAGATTACGTTCAGCTGACCGCGCGCAACGCTGCCGGACAGGCCCCCGCCGCTGCTTCGGCCGCGCCCCGCGCCAAAAGCGCCAAAGCCGGTAAAACGGCCAAGGGGGTTGCCGGTCCTTCGCCAGTCGAGCCGCAGCAAGCGGCACCGGCTTTGTTCGGGAGGCCGCTGCCCTACGACGGCAAGACGTTCCGCGGCCGAATCGCCTTGAGCTCCGACGGCAATTACAACGACGAGGACGACTGGGGCGCGCTGCCCGTGGCCTTTGCTATTCTCGATGTCTTCGGCGTTACGGACAAAGTCGTCCACGTGGACTATAACAACATTGTTCCGTTGAACGAGCCGCGGTTTGAAAAAGAGCATCGGATCAGCACCGTGGGCGCGGCCGAGCGTTTTGGCATTCCGCCGTCGGTTTTGCACGACTGCCGCACGGCGCTGGACGCTGCGGTCGAAAGCATCAAGAACGCCGTCAATGCCTCGTCGGCCGACAATCCGCTCTATTTTATTCTCACCGGGCCGATGGAAGTCCCTTATCGCGGCATCATGGCCGCCGATCCCGCCAGACGGCAATATGTGTATTGCATTTCCCACAACGCATGGAACGATGGAATTGCAAACAAGGAAGTGTCGCCGCACAACAAGCGCGATGTCATCCCGCTGGGCGTAAAGTGGATTCAGATCAAGGACGGCAATCCGCTGCTGGCGTTTCCCGGAGTGCCGGGGCAAAAGTCCACGCCCGAACAGTGGGCGTTGTTTCATTGGATGCGTGACTCGAAGGACGAGCGGCTGCGGTGGATTTTCTCGCGGCTCGAGGCCGAGGGACGCGGCGATATTTCCGATGCAACGATTACCTATTTCCTGCTCACCGGCGACGAGGAGTGCGACCTGAAGAAGCTCGAAACCTTGTTGGACAAGAAACAGAAGCCCGCGCCGATTACCGTCCGACCGGTGATCCGTCTCGAAGCGGAGAACTTCGCTGTACTGGACGGATACTCCGTAGTCCGGCGCACGGCCAGCCCGCGTCCCTCGCAGAGCACGCTGATTGCCCTGTCTGAAAACACAAGCCGCGGCGGTATCAAGACCTTCTTGGACGAGCCTTATGCGGCGTACTCGGGCCGATACGAGGTCGGCATCCGGTATCACGACGAAGCCCACGGCGCGTCCGTTTTTACGCTGCGCGTCAACGGCGTCCAACAGGGCCAGCCTTGGAAAGCCGCAGCCCATGACGGCCAATGGAAAACGCAGACCTTTTCCGAGGTGCTTCTGGTCCAGGGCGATGAGATCGAGATTGGCGTCGAGGCCGAAGGCGGCGGGCGCGCCGAGCTGGACTATGTCGAGTTGCGCTATCTCGGCTTGGATGATCCGGCAGCCATGCCGGGGCAGATCATCGTGGACCCGTCGAATCCGCGCTGGCTAAAGAAAAACGGCGGCCCGCGGGTGTTTCTGTTCGGCGCCGGCAACCCCGAGGAGTTCTTTTTCTTCGGCACGCGACAGAGCGACGGCACGCGCCGCGGCGGCAATCAGGAAACCATGATCAAACGGCTGGCGGGCACCGGCGCCAACACATTCCATGTGCTGGCGATGCGCGACTCGCGCTACAACGTCGAGCCGAACAACGGCGCGCCCGACTGCAATCCTTTCGAGAATGCCGATATTGCCGGCAGACTCGACGAGGACATTCTCAACCAGTGGGAGGGCTGGCTGACCGCTCTCGAAGCCGCTGACATCAATGTGATTTTCACCTTCTACAACGACTTCGACGACTACGAGGACAAGGCGGGTTGGAAGCTGGATGCCTCGGGCAATCTCCACCCGCAGGAAAAGTATTTCATCGAAACGCTGGTCAAGCGGTTCAAGCACCACAAGAACCTCATCTGGGCCATCGAGGAAAGCTGCAACAAACTGTCGCGGGCCAAACAGGAGCGGCTCAAAAAAGTTGCCGAACTGGTTGCCGCAGCCGACAATTACCACCATCCGATTGCCCAGATGTTTCAGATTCTCTACTATGATGAAGTGCATCCGGACAAGGTGAGCCCGGAAGACTACATCAACACACCCGTCAGGATGATGACGTGGGGACACTATGCCACGCCGCAGAAAGGGCTTCCCGCCACCGAGCAATACTACAAGGAACTCGTGGGCCACTGGCGAGAGGCCGCCGGACGCTACGTGTTGCTCAACACGGAGGTGGACAAGCATCCCAACGCCGGCGCGCAGAGCCGCCTCTATTGCTGGACCTCGGCCATGGCCAATTTCTACACCATGATCAACTCGCATCGGCCGGACAAAGCGAATGTTCCGCGCGAGACCTATCTGGACGATGGACGCATCCGGGCCTTCATGGAGCAAACCGACTTTCACCGTATGGCGCCGGCGCCTGAACTCAGATTTGGCGGCAGCCTCTATGTCCTTGCCAATGCACCGGACAGCTACATCGCCTACAGCAACAAGGCGTCGGCGAAATTGGGCGTGCGCAACCTTGCGGCAGGGACTTATCTGCTGCGCTGGTTCGACACAACCAACGGCAGGACGGTCGAACAAGCGGCGACGGTTTCAGCAGGCGACGCGGCGTGGGAAAAGCCGGCGGACATCGGCGAAGAGGCCGCGTTGTATGTCCGGAGACTCCACGGCGCATCGGCAGAAAAGTCCGGGCAATAGCAAGTCGTCGATCGGCTTGTCCTCAAAACAGGCTCTGGACGCTGAGAGAATTTCCGATTTGTGGATTATCATATTCAGCGCAAGACGGCAACATAGGGGAGATGAGAACCTCAGGGACTTGTTCACAGGAAATCCGAGGGTTCTGCACGCGGAAAATGGGGTATTCCGAAAGACTCCTTGCGGGGCGCATTGGCGGGGTTGGGGCTTGACGCACAGCGTTGCGTCTTTTAAGCGAAGAAATCACTTACACACACACCGCTGCACTTTCCTTTGAACAGGAGCAATAATAATGGATGTCATGCAAGCGATTCGAATCCGCCGCAGCGTGCGGAGCTATCAGGAAACACCGATTCCGGCCGAGCTGCTTGACCGGCTATTCGAAGCCCTGCGCCTGGCGCCTTCGGCTTGCAACTATCAGCCGTGGCGGTTTATTGTCGTGACAAACCCGGAGACGCGCACGCGGCTTGCCGCCGCTTGCCGAAACCAGGCCTTCATTGCCCAGGCGCCGGTGGTTATTGTCGGCTGTGGATTTCCCGCCAAGGCCTACCAGCGCATGGGCGGATCGGGCAACAGCGTGGACATAGACGTGGCGATTGCGTTCGATCACCTGATGCTGGCGGCTGCGGAAGCGGGTCTTGGAACGTGCTGGATCGGGGCCTTCGAGGAAAAAGCTGTCAAAGAGATCCTGGGGGTTCCCGAGGAGGCGAAAGTTGTGGCGCTGACCCCGCTGGGCTATCCGAGCGAGCCGGGTTTGCTGCGTCCGGCGGAAGAAAGCCGGCGGTTGCCTCGCGCGCAGGTGATTGCTTTCGAGCGGTTCTGAGAGAGAACCTGGCCGGCTTCGCTCACGTTCAGCAAAACATAAGTTTTTTTGCTGCTAGGCCGCGCGAGTGTTTGCCATATATCATCCCATCAAGGGTCGAGTTCTTTTCCCCGCCCAATTAAGATTTAGCCGCGGCGCGTTTGCTGCGGCCGCTCGTTCCTTTAGGGCTCGACTTTCCCGCCGTTGTCCCGCGTGACAAAAATGTAGGCATCCTCGAGCGAAGGCTCGATGGGCAGAGCGCCGGGCAGGTCGCATGCGTCAGCGATAAAACGATAAAGCACGCGACCGGGTCCGGCGGCTTTTTTGTGAAGCAGGCTGTGGCGGCGGGCAATGTCCGGCTCGTCGTCCAGGGTTCCGGCTATTTCCCAGATACGCCCGCGCGCCCGCGCAATCAGGCCGGCGGGTGTGCCGTCGAACACAATGCGCCCGCGATTGAGAACGGCAAGCCGCCGGCAACTGCTCGAAATGTCGTCTATGATGTGCGTGGAGAGAATGACGATGCGGTCCTGCGCCAGTTGCGAAAGGAGCACGCGGAATTTGACGCGCTCGATAGGATCGAGACCGGCGGTCGGCTCGTCCACGATAATGACGCTCGGCAGGGTCAGGAGGAGGCGGGCAATCCCGAGGCGGCGGGCCATGCCGCCGGAGAAGGTGCTGACGCGTTCGTCGGCGGCATGGGCAAGGCCGACCTGATCGAGGACGGCGGCGATGTTGCGTTCGCGGGCTGCGCGGTCGCGAATGCCCAGGATCAGACTGTAATAGTCCAGATACTGGCGGGCGGTGAGTTGACCGTGCAGGCCGAACGACTGGGGCAGATAGCCAATTTGCGCGCGCGCCTCGCGGTCCTGGCGGGCCATGTCGTAGCCATTGATCTCGATGTAGCCGCACGTAGGCCGGATCAGACCGGTCATCGCGTGAAGCAACGTTGTCTTGCCTGCACCGTTGGGCCCCAGCAAACCGAACATCCCTTTCTCAATCGACAGATCCACGTTGCGCAGTGCCTCGACGCCTTCGGGCGGCCGCGCGCCGTATTTGAAGCGCCGCGAGGGAATGGCGTTCAGCACGATGCGCGGTTTGCGAACGGGATAGATCATCCGAACGTGGCGGACGCGGACGCCGAGGGGCGGAGAGGCGGTTTCAGGGGTCGCCGGGGAAGAATCGAACGGCTCGGCTCTTTCGGCTGGCACGGCATCGGCACTGCGGCGCATGGCGACGGCGAAGGTCGGCGCCGCAACGAGCGGTCCGCCGGCAGGAGCCAGTTCAAGACGTTTGGCGCGCATACGGGCCGGGCGGAGAAAATAGAAGACCCATCGCCAGCGCCAGAGGCGGAGCCCGAGGCGCTTGAAAAAATCGAGGGCGTCCTCGAGGTTCATCAACATGGCGGGGATCACGATCAGGGTCAAAAGAGTCGAGACGCACAGGCCGCTGATAATCACGACAGCCAGTCCGGCCCAGTTGATCTGCTCGTTGCTGCGAAAGGCCATGGGAGTCAGGCCGAGCGAGGTGGTCAGGGCGGTCATCAGAATGGGGCGGAGGCGGGCGCGGCAGGCCGCGACGATGGCGGCGGTGCGACGGTAGCCGCGCTCGCGCCGCAGCATCGAAATGAAGTCCATCATGACGATGCCGTTGTTTACGACTATACCTGTGAGAATGACCATACCGAGCATGGCCAGTTCGTCGAACCGCGTGCCGGTCAGAACCAACGCCCACAGCACGCCGACTGCGGCCAGAGGGAACGAGAGCATGATGACAAACGGCGACAGAAGCGATTCGAAGACCGACGCCATGACCATGTAAATCAGGATAACGATGATGTAGAGCATCCAGAGCAACTGTCGTTCGTTTTCGCGGATCCGTTTGCTTTCCCCTTGGATTTCGGCTTTGAAGCCGGCCGGCAAGCGGGAGTTCTGGATGAGGGTCTCCACGGCGTCCTCGACCAGCTTGCGGTTGACGCCGCGCTCGTAGGAATAGATCAGGCGGTTGGCAAACTGCAGGTTGTCGCGGTGCAGGTGGTCCACGCCGGAGGTTTTTCGGAAATGGCCGACTTCGGACAGGGGGACGCGGCTGCCCGAAGGCAGGAGAATCTCCATCGAACGGACCTCGCTGAGAGGCCGGGCCGTCTCCTGTTCCGGAATCACATTGCTCTGGCCGATTCGTCCCATGCGAAGGAGAACATCAATGCGGCGGTCGCCCCGTTCGAGGGTGAGCTGGGAGAACTGACCGCTGCGTTGCGAGGTCTCGAAGTAGGAGGAAAGATCGGCGGCGGTGAGGTTGAACAGGGCGGCGCGATTGCGATCCAGCGTATAGTGGATTTCCGGCTCGCCTTCAAAGCCGTGGATTTCCACGCGCGAAATGCCGGGGATCAGCTCCAGCTGGCGGGCCATCGCGACGGTGACCCACTCCATTTCTTCCCAGTGCGAGCCATAGATTGTAATCAAACCGCCTTCGGAGTAAGACATATAGGAGCGGCGGGAACGGCTGGTGCCTTCCATGTTGAACGGGCGGAGACTGACGAGCGCGCCGGGCACTTCGCCGATGACGCTCAGAACGCTCTCGCGCACTTCCTGCAAGGTACGTTTGCGTTGCTTCTGGGGTACAAGAGTGACGTAGACCGTGGCATCTTCGGCGGGGTGGCCAAAGCTGCGGGTTTTTTCGAGTTCCGGAATTTTGCGGAGCCTGTTTTCAACCTCGTCGAGCGCCTGCACCAATTGCTGGCGGGTGGATCCGCGCGGCACCTGCACATAGATCGGAAAGCTGTTGCCCTCGCTGTCCGGGCGCATGGCGCTGCGGTTGATGCGCGGCAGGCAAATATAGACGGTCAACCAAACGACCAGAACCATGAGTAGAAGCAGCCGGACGCGATGCCGCAGCGCTGTTCGCAACACCATCATATAGGCCTCGCGGTAAATGCGCCGTGGACGACGGAGGTAGGCCGGCCAGTAGGGATGATACCGGCGGAGCCAGGCGCCCAGCGTTGCCAGCAGGCGCGGCCACCATGCAAGTTTTTCGGGAATTGTTTCGCGGACCACGAGAATGCGCGAGGTGGCCATGGGCACCAAAGTCAAGGCCACCAGCAAGGAAACAACGATGGGAAAACAGATGGCCAGCGCGCCTTCGCGAAACATCAGGCTCATTTCGCCTTCGAGAAACAGAATCGGTGCAAACACGACCACGTTGGTCATGGTGGTAGCCAGAAGGGCGCGCCAGACTTCCTCGGTTCCGCGCTGGGCCGCTTCGAGTCCGTGACGCGTGCGCTCGAAGTGCCGGAAAATATTTTCGAGCACCACAATCGCGCTGTCCAGCAGCATCCCGATGCCGAGGGCCAACCCGATGAGCGTGATGATGTTGAGCGACAGGCCGCCGAAATACATCAGGTTGAATGTCGTGACAACCGAGATGGGGATGGCGGTGAAGACAATAGCGGCCATGCGCAAATTGCGCACAAACAACATAAGGACCACCATGGCGAGGAATGCCCCGACGATGGCCAAATTTCGGACCTCAGCAATGATCTCCTCGATGGTCTTGGCCGTGTCGTCCACAATGGTGATCTTGTAGCCCGGCGGCAGGGAAGCCTCGATTTCCTTAAGAGCGGCGCGGACTTTGACGGCCAGGCGCAGCGGATTGGCGCTGGCGTCCTTGCGCAGCACCAACCCGACGGTGTTCAGTCCATTCACGCGCGAAACGTATTCGGACAGGCGATGGTTGCGATAGATGGCCGCAACGTCGGTCAGGCGGACAATCCCGCGGTCGTCCACGGGCAGACGCTGCAAGTCCTGTTCATTGGCGATCACTTCGTCGAGAACGAGAGCGAAGTCTTCATGGGTGTCGCGGATCCGACCCAGAGTCATTTTGCCGCCGGCGGCTGAGCGAATGCGCGACAGAACACGGGGAAGCCCGAGCCCTTGCGCGGCCAGCCGGTCGCGCTGAAACACCACGTCCACGCTGTCGCGGGAATGGCCGCCGAGGCTGACTTCGGCGATGCCGTCAATCGCCTCGAGCTGCGGTTTGAGCTGGTCCTCGGCGATCTGGCGGAGGATATCGGTGTCTTCGCGGCCGGCAACGCTGATCCACATGAAAAAACTCTGCATTTGCTCGGTGCCGTAGGAGCGCAGGGTGATGTACGTGCCGCGCCGCGGCAGAGTCATCCGAAAGGCCGTAAGTTTGTCCTGCAGGTTGAGTGTGGCAAACCGCATGTCCGTGCCGAAATCAAATAACATCTCGATTCGGGCATAGCCGGCGAAGGTGGTGGAGTTGATCTCGCGAACGCGGGGCGTCGCCGCGACAATTCCCTCAATGGGCCTGGTCAGGCGATCCACCGTGTCGGAGACCGACAGACCTTCGTAGCGTGCGTAGATGCTCGCGCCGGGCAACGCCACATTGGGGAGCAACTGCACGGGCAGTTCATGATAGGAGACAGCGCCCAGCAGCACCAGCGCGATGAAAAACATCGTCGTGGTGATGGGGCGATGGATGGCAATTCGGGAAATAAACATGCGACAACAATTGCAGCCCTTCGGGCGCGCCGCGGAGACGGCCGTGCGGGCCTTTATTCAAGCACAAGCACGCGCCGCCACGCCGGCCCGCGGCTGCGCGTTTCGGCTTGCACACTCATTTCTTGCGTAATCCAGTTCTGCGGGTCAACATAAACTGCCTCGGGCCGGTCGGGTACATGAATCGTGACCGTCTGGGTTGTGCCGCTGTCCAGCCAGATCGGGCACGTGATCCGGTCGCGCTCGGTTTGCAGGAGAACGGGCACAGGCATTTTCCCCTGCCCTTGATTGGCGACCACAAAAGTCACGTCGTATTCGATGTCGCGAGTGCGTTTGTTTTCGACCATGCGTGCGTAGGCGCTCGCAACGACATAGCGGGGCGTACCCTGGCCGTGAAGCCAGTGGTCGAAAAACCAGTCCATCGGCGCGCCGTAAAACCGTTCGGCCATCTGCCGCAGATCGGATTCGCGGACTGTACGGTCGGCGTATTCAGCGATCAGCGTGCGCAACAATGCGGCAAATTTATCGTCCTCGAGCAGATAGTGCAGCATCCGCCAGATGTGAACGGCCTGCAAAGGCTCGAAGGCCGGCATAGCCATGCGGGCCACGAGGGGAGTATCGAAAAGAGCGCGCCGCGCCGGATCGAGAAGCGAACGCTCCGAGCGCGACGTTCGAGTCTGAAACAGTCTGGATGAGCGGCGGGCCAGCGGGCCGATCTCGCTGCGCTGATAAGTCGTGATCAGGTAAGAATACAGGGCTTCGCGCAACGGCCCGATGGAACGCTCAAAGCGCAGCGATTCGCGCAGAATTCGGGCCGCCAGGGCCGACGACAGCCGGGTCTGATAGATATCCAGAGCCGAGATGCCTTCGTATTTCCGCTGGTCGAAAGCCGGCCGGAATCGCTGGAGCCGGGCCACATCCCCCCAGGCAAGAGTTCCGGACGGCAGGCCGCGGTCCTCGCTGCGCACGCCGAATGGTGCTTCCAGAAGGGTGACCTGCGAGCCGCGGGGCGGCCCGAGGATCTGTCCCCAGCGTTCGAGGGTTTCGGACAATTCGCGCAGGGCAAATTCGAGCGTTTCGCG
>JADFCW010000093.1 GCA_017161705.1 Candidatus Sumerlaeota bacterium
GCGCATGGGCACGCGCAGTTTGGCGTGAGCGCCGGGATCGAGTTTGAGGATCCGGGCGCAGGTATCTATCTGACTCTGCGCGATTTGGAATGGATTGGGACCGGTCATATGGGTTCTCCTTTTTCAATAAAAATGGACTTACCCTGGTTCTATCCCTTGCTCGCCTCCGCCAGAGGCGTTGAGGTCACTCTTTGATGCGTTCGCTGAGGCATCGGGCCGGGAGCTCGCGTGTTTTTACGCTCTCCTTTTCGTTTTCCTTCAGAACCTTGATGAACTCCGTCAGGGCGGGAGAAACCACCCGTTTGCGCAATCGAATGATGCGCATCGGGCGTTTCAAATCGAGCCTGGCCACAGGAACCACGCGCAGCATCCCGCGATTCACTTCGTTGCGAACCGTCGGTTCCGGCAGAATGGAAATGGCCCGACCGGTTTCAATTCCGCGCTTGATAAACTCGATATTGTCGAACGCCATCGTGATGTTGACCGTAATGCCGCGGCGCTGCAGAAACTGATCGATGTGGCGGCGAATTCCCAAACCGGCTTCAAAGGCTACAAATGCCTCGCCGTTGAGTTGATGGAGCGTCACCTGCTTGAGCGCGGCAAAGCGATGATGCGGCGAGCAGACCAACACCATCGGCTCGTCGCGCCACGGGATTATTTCGATGTCGCGGTGTTTGCGGGGAAATGACAGCAGTCCCAAATCCGCCTGGCCGCTCAGCACGCTCTCGATGACATCATCCGGATGAAGGTACTGAAAGCGCACCTGGGCGCCGGGACGGCGTTCCTGGAACCGCCGCACATATCGGTCCATATCGTAGAGGACCGCCGAATAGATGGAAGCAACATTGATGCGGGCAACGGCGTCGTCGCGGTGGGCACGAATCCGGTCTTCCAGCGCTAGATAGCGGTCCACCAGATCGCGGCATTCGCTGTAGTAAATCTGTCCCTCGCGCGTCAGGCCCAGCGGACGCTTGGACCGGTCAATCAGCCGGACGCCAAGCCGTTTTTCGATCTGATGGACGGCCTGACTGGCGGCCGACTGTGAGAGATCGTTGAGAGCGGCTCCGCGCGAGAAACTTTTCTCGCGCACGACGTCGCAGAATATTTTCAGGCTTTCAAGACTGACAAGATTCATAAACTCAACGCTCTTCCGGCAATCGGCGCACACTTCATGGGAGAAAAAACTATAGAAGCATTTTGCATATTGCAAGAAAATAATATAAGAAATTTTAATGCCATAAAAATGCTCGTTTGCAGACGTCTGGAAGACAGGACATGGCTTTCCGGGCGTCCGGGTGAATGCACAATCAATACGCTCCAGGAATTCATGCATCGGCGGTCTATCGAGGAGGCTTGGAAATCAGGGAGAGGATGATTTTTTTCTTGGACTGCATGCAGTCATACCACGCTGCTGGATTTGCCGCATTTTCAGGAAAATGGTGTCTCGGCCGATAAAAGCAACAAGCGGCAGCATGGCTGCCCGCACTCCAAAAGGGAATTTGCTGCAAAGCCGAAAGGTCGGTCCGAAAGCCCACTTGAAACTTGAAAGCCGTTTTCCATTGCCCGATACTCTTTTCATCGGTTGAGACGCCGGACAGCCCTCGCCGGCGGGGCGCGGCGCGACTCATTTTAGCGAGGTGACAGGCGTCATGCGTCGGACCACTCTGGCTCTCTTGGGAATCGTGTCGCTGTTCAGCGCTTGCGGCGGGCGGTCGCTCGAACAGATGCTCGAGCGCCACCCGGCCCATGTTCTTCCGCAGGGCATTTTCCAGGTCTTCGTCTTCCGCCTCGACCGTCTCCGCGAGAACCCTCTGGCGCTGCTTCTCTATGAAAAGGGACACAATCTCAATCTCGGGCCATCGCTGCGAGGCACCAGCCAAACGCTGCAACTGGCCGGCACGATCAACCGATTGGTGATCGGCACTTATGGCGGCCAGAGCAAGAGCGATGCTGCGGTCGTTGCTCTGGCCGCGGGGACCTTTGACGAACAGGCTTTTCTGCAGGCGCTCGAGGGGGCCGGCATCCCGCACATCGTCGGCACCCACGACCACCAGACCTTCTATACCTGCGGGCGCGGCGACATGCGATGCTATGTGGCCTTTCCTTCGAGTCATCTGGCGGTCGCCGCCTCGCAGGAAGACCTCCTGAAGCGAACGTTGGACTTGCGCCGCCGGCCGGCCAAAAGTCTGGCTAACGACCGCGCTTTGACCAAGCTCCTCAACACCTTTTCGCCTGATATGGACGTTTGGGCCACAGGGATGTTTCCGCCGGCCATGGCGGGTCTGTTCGGCCCGCAGATTCGACCGGCCCTCGAAATGATAGACGCTTTCACGCTCCGGCTGGTGGGCGGCCGGAACCAGCGTCTCGGCCTGAGTCTGCATTGCACGACTGCCGAGGCGGCCGAGACCAACGCCAAAGTGCTTCGCATGGTCGTGGCCCAGCTGGCCCAGCAAGCGGTCGAATCCGGCTATGACATTCAGCCGCTTCTGGATGCCATCAATCTGAGCCAGATCACCGTGGACGGCGACAGGGCCGATTATGAGCTGGAGTTGAGCGCAGCCACTATTGCGGCCACGGCACAAACGTTCCGCCAGCCGCCTACGCTTCGCCCCATGCCGCCAATGCTCATGGACTTCCGGCCGCCGGAAATGCAGAGGGACGCGGAGAAACGCGAAACGAAATGATGGACGAAAAAGGGGGAAAGGGTTTGGGCGCTTGGTGTGAAAGTGTGTCAATCGGCAATAAATAAATGAAGCAGGAGCGTAGCGTTTGCACCCGGTTCTTTTTCATATTGGTTCGTTCAATATCGCCTGCTATGGGCCGCTGATCGCGTTGGGCGTGCTGCTCGGGGTGTATCTGATGGTTCGTCGGGGCAAAGCGGTCGGCATTGCGCCCGAATTCATTCTGGACCTGACTTTTTATTGCGTGATTCTCGGTTTTGTCGGTTCGCGCGTTTTTTTTATTTTGGGCGACCTGGGCGGATTTGCGCAGACGCCATGGGCCTACATCTTCTCCCGGCAGGGTTATGTGTTTTTCGGCGGCTTGCTTTCCGCTCTGCTATTTGCGATCTGGTTTGTCCACTATCGGCGCGTCGAGCCGTGGCAAATCGGGGACGTGGCCGCGCCCTCGATTGCCCTGGCTCATACGTTTGGCCGAATCGGCTGTTTTTTATCCGGCTGTTGCTACGGCCGGGTGTGCGATCCCGCGCATGGGCACTGCGGCGTTTCGTTCCCGGTGTTTCAGGATCCGCAAACGGGCCAGCCCAGCCAGATGTTCAATTTTGCCTACTGGGACCACCTGACGCGCTATCCGGACAGACTGGGGCCGGGCGCGACCGGCTCGCTTCCGGTAATTCCGGTGCAGCTGTATGAAGCGGCGGCGAATTTGCTGATCTTTGCGGTGCTGACGTGGCTCTGGCGACGGCGCCGGTTTCGCGGGCAGGTCTTTGCGGCGTATCTGATGATGTACGGCGCAGTTCGGTTTACGCTGGAGTTTTATCGCGGCGACTATGACAACACTGTCTTCTACGGATTATTGCAGCGCGGCCAGATGTCGCAAGCCCTTTGCGTTTTGGCAATAGCGGCGGGCGCAGCGATTTGGTGGTTTCGCAGGGGAACTGCCCTGGAAATTATGGGGTCCAAAGGGCAACCTCCCATTCCCGCGCCCCCTCCCTCAGAGCCGCCTCGCGCCGATTCTCCTCCGCGCCGCAAAGGCTCGCGGCGGCATTGAGCCCGAGCGGCTTAGCTCTCGGCGTCTTCCTTTCGATCCAGCACTGCGCGCACCTTTTCCGCCATCAGGTGCACCGAAAACGGTTTTTGCAAAAACTCGACGTCCTCATCCAGCACGCCCTGGTGGGCAATGGCATTTGCGGTATAGCCGGACATAAACAGTGTTTTGATTTTCGGCCGGAACGTTTTTATTTTGTCGCGCAACTCGCGTCCGTTCATTTCCGGCATCACGACGTCAGTAATCAGCAGATGAATCTCGCCGGGATAATCGCGCGCCAGCGCCAGGGCCCCTGTCGGTTGGCATGCGGTCAGAACTGTGTAACCGTAGTGTTCGAGGATAGTCCTCCCCAGGTTGAGAATGGTCTTCTCGTCCTCGACAATCAGAACCGTTTCGGTGCCGTGCAGGACTTCGGGCGTCGTCAGCGCCGGCTCGGATTGCGTCTCTTCGGCGGTGCGCGGCAGGTAGATTTTGAACGTGCTGCCCCGCCCCGGCTCGCTATACACATTGATAAAACCGTTGTTTTGTTTCACGATGCCATAAACGGTGGAAAGGCCCAGACCCGTTCCCTGCCCTAGGCCCTTGGTGGTGAAAAACGGCTCGAAAATGTGCTCCAGTGTCGCCTTGTCCATTCCCGCGCCGGTGTCGCTGACGGCAAGGACCGCGTAGTCGCCGGGAAAAAATCCAGGGTGCGCGGCACAATCACTTTCGTCCAGGGTCACATTGGCTGTCTCGATGGTCACGGTTCCCGATCCTGGGATGGCATCGCGGGCGTTGATCGCGAGGTTGATCAGAATCTGATTCACCTGGGCCGGGTCCATCTTGACCGGCCAGAGTTGGGGGGAGGGTTTCCACTCCAGCAGAATGTTTTCGCCGATCAGCCGCGAGAGCATCTTGAGCATGCCCTCGATGGTCGCGTTGAGATCGAGAACTTGCGGGGCGATGGTTTGTCTGCGGGCAAAAGCGAGCAGCTGACCCGTGAGATCGGCCGACCGCTGGGCTGCTTTCTGAATCTCCAGGAGACTGTCGCGCACGGGCGGATTATGGCCAACCTGATCGAGCGCCAGTTGCGCGTGGCCGAGAATGGCCTGGAGCATATTGTTGAAATCATGAGCCACCCCGCCGGCCAGCCGCCCGATGGCTTCCATCTTCAGCGCCTGCCGCAACTGCTCCTCCATGAGTCTGCGCTCCGTAATATCGGTATGCGTGCCCAACATGCGAAGCGGCTTGCCGTCGGCGTCCCATTCAACAATCCGCCCTTGCGAGAGAATCCACTTATAGTCCCCCGCGGCCGTACGCAGGCGAAATTCCACGCGATAGTCCGGCAGCTTTCCTGCGATATACGCCTGATAGATGGGAACAACCATTTCGCGGTCGTCCGGATGCAGCCGCTCCATCCACGTCCGGTCGGATTCCTGAAATGTGGCCGGATCATAGCCGAGCATCAGGGCGTACTCGTCGTTGACTTTGGCCTCGCCCGTAGGGATGTCAACATCATAGATCCCCTGCTGGGCGCTTGCCACGGCAAGGCGTAACCGCTCTTCGCTCTCGCGCAACGCTCCTTCGGCCTGCTTGCGTTCGGTGATATCCAAGGCGGTAAATACGATCTCGCCCGTCGAATCGCCCGGCCTCAGCCGTGTCGAAGCAAGCAGAATGTGCAGAATCGTTCCGTCCTTTCGCCGCCAGCGCGTTTCAACCGCACCGGTTCCGGTTCCCGCAATCTGGCGATATTTTTCTTGCCCGACATAGTCAAAATCCTCGTCCGTCGGATACAGAATCCGCGCGTTCTGCCCTACCAGTTCGTCCTCGGAGTAGCCCGTCATTTCGCAGATTCGCGGGTTGACTTCGAGCAGAACACGATTGTGCACCATGCCAATGCCGATGGGGGCAACGCGGAAGATGCTTTGGAGCCGTTCCCGACTTTCGCACAAGGCATCTTCCATCTGTTTGCGTGCGACGGCTTCGGCCAGAAGATTGGCGACCGACTGCAAAAAGTTGACATCCTCTTGGGTGAACGAGCGGTGCCTGCGCGAGTGCGCGCCCAGAACGCCGTAAGGTCTCTCGCGCCCTGGAATGACCACACTCACGCCGCTGACCACGCCATGGTCGAGAAGCAAGGGCGGCCCGCTGAAACGGGTCTCGCTGGGCAGGTCCTCGACAATCACCGGGGCATCGCACTTGAGCGTGTAGCCGGCCTGCGACTGCAGATCGGTTCCGACCGTGGCTCTGCCTACCAAACCCTGTTTCCAGCCGACGCCGGCGCGCAGAAGCAGCTGCTTGCCGTCGGGCTGCAATTCGAGGATTTTGCATAGTTCGACGCCGAGGATCTCTGTTACGCGCCGCGTTGTTTGCTCGAACAGGGCGGACAAGTCGCCGCCAAGGGCGATCCGTCCCAATTCAGCCACAGCGGCTTGCTGGCGTGCGCGAATCAGAAGCTCGTTTTGCGCGGCGCGCTCGGCCGTTTGGTCGCGGAAAACCAGGACGACGCCGATGTTTTCGCCCTCGTCGGTGCGGATGGGCGCGCCGCTGTCGGCAATAGGATACTCCCGTCCGTTGCGGGAAATCAGCAGTGTGTGATTGGCAAGGCCGACAACGACGCCTTCGCGCAACACGCGCGCCACGGGATTCTCCACCTCGGCCCGGGTCTGCTCGTTGACAATCCGAAACACCTCGTCCAGAGGTTTGCCCATGGCCTCCGCTTCGCTCCAACCGGTCAGGCGGGCGGCGACGGGATTGAGGCGCTGAATGCGGCCGGCCATGTCGGTCACAATTACCGCATCGCCGATGCTGTAAAGAGTGGCGCGAATTTCCTCCTGTGCCTCGCGCCGCTCGCGTTCGCTGCGGTAGAGGGATTTGAAGATTTGTCCGCGGCGAAGGCTTCCGATAAACGCCGCCGAAAAACCTGTTATCAAGATGGCCAGTGCAACCAAAAGAGCAATAAAACGGCCGCGGTAGTGTGCCTCGGCGAGGATTTCCTCGGCATCCATCTTGGCAACCATGAACCACGGCGATCCTGGAACGTGCTGAAAATCGGCCAGCACTTTGGCGCCGCGGTAGTCCTTGCCTTCGAATTCACCTGTGCGGCCCAACACCGCCTGAACCGCCGGCATCTCTGTGCGCGTGAGCGGAATGCGCAACGTCAGGGCCGGAGCGGTCGTATGGCGAAGCGAGTTGAGAAATACGACCTCGTCGCCCTCGCGCCGGACCAGGAGCGTTTCGGCCGTGCGGCTAGGAGTTGGCCACGACTGGATGAGGGGGAAAAGATATTTTTCAGGATCAGAGCGCAAGATCAGAACGGCGATCGGTCGGCTGGTGAGATCGAGAACCGGCGCCGCGACATCCAAATGGACTTTCTGATCTACAGGGCAACGGAAAAAGTCGCCGAAGACCGGGGCGCGGGCGGCCAGAGCGTCGGCAACCAATTGCCGGGCCGACGACTCCAGCTCGGTTACCTGGGGAAGAAGCGAAAGCAGGACGCGTCCATTGGGTTCAGCCACAATAATATTTTGATAGCTGTAAGTTTCGCGGAGCAGCTGCAGCTTGGTTTTCAGCACGTCCTGGGCGGCGAGGCTCTTGCCGGATGCTAGGGCGTCGTCAATGACTTGCCCCAGGAACACCCATGCGGCATTGATGCGGACGTTGGCCAACCGTTCATTGCGCCAGGCGACTATCTGGCGGACTTTCAAGTCCAGGATGGCTCGCAATTCCTCGTACCGTTCGAGACGAACTTCGTTCACCTGACGCCAATAAAAAAACAGGCCGCCGCCGATCGCCGCCAGAGCACCGACGACAAACGCACCAACCAGGCGCCATCGCCAAGCAGGGAGATTCATTTCCTTGCTCATGAGGCTCCACTCCCGGCTACGAAATTCGGCAACTCGCTTCTATACTTAGCGCCTAAAGCAAGGATCCAGACTTGTCAACAAAATTGAAAAACAGCCGGGAGGGACCGAGTTCTTCCAAAACGAACGCCATGCAAACAGGTTATGCCGGCAAATCCTGGCATTCTTGGTTTTTTTCCATTGTTATTTGATGGGAACCGCAAACGAAAGTTTGGACTCCGAGGCTTAGCCTATGCTGGTTTAGGGTGCCGCATAGGAAGCCGGATACGCAAAGCGATACAACTGGTTGTCGCCGAATGTGTCCACAGGTTTGAGGGTGCCATCTTCGATCCATCCGCGCAGGGCGGAAAACTGCACAGGCGGCGGATTGGGGTCGAGAACGGCTTGGCGTGCCGGCGGGCCCAGCCGCCGGTTGACCTGGTGTTTGATTTCGTTGGGCACAAACAGATAGAACGTGACGCCGAGGCGGTGCAGGCCGCGCAATTGCTCTTCGGGCGGCTTGCCCCACAGCTGCTGCACCTCCCAGTCGTCGAAGTGAACGATCTTGACGCGACGGTCTATCAGCAGGTGGCGGTTTTCGTGCGTCAGAACTTTTTCGTCGAGACAATACACGTTCAGCCCCATGAAGACATAGAGATCTTCGCCGAAGGCAAACTCATAGAACATCGAAGGCTCGATGCCTAAATAATGGAGAGCCACCAAATGGTTCGGCGGATAGATTCGATTGTTGATCTTGACCGGCCGGTTGATTTTGAACCCCATCAGCGCCATCGGCAGACCGGGGAAAATGGCAATCCACAGGGCTAGCGCCACAAACAGGCCGCGATAAAATGGCGCGGCCATCGCCCGCGCGGTGTAAGCCCCGAAAATCGGGATCAGCACGACAAACGGGATGATCTGATACAGGTAGAAATCCGCCAGCAGGTAATGGTAGGCCAGGAGCAGGAGCAACAATAACGCGGAAAGCCAGCCGAACCGTCGGGCGGCTATGTCGGCGCGCCGGGTCAAATCCAGTTGGGCCGAACCGTTCAGCGCCAGCCGCGTGAAGCGCAAGCCGCCCAGCAGAAAAATCAACAGTCCCGGCAGGGCAATTCCTATCAGCGCAGGCGCATGCTTCCAGGTGTGAAAATCGGCGATCCAAAAACGCCCCGAGGCGGCCAATTTGCGCTGCAGCGGGGTTCGAATCCGCGCAATCTCCATCTGGCGCACGTCGGGCGCGCGGCGGAACTGCTCGAACGCATCCCAGAACTCGCGCGTCAACGATGCCGCGCCGATTCCGTCGCCGTTCAACGTCCATTCCACAGCGGCCGAGTCCATCACTTCCTGATTGTAGTGCAGCGTCTTGGGAAATACCCGCGCGAAAAACGCATACACCGGATTGCCGGTCAGCACCCAGTTGCGCACATACCAGGGCGAGGCAATGAGTACGCCGACAAACAGCCAGCCCCAAAAGCGGCCGGCGGCCAGCAGAGACAACAGCGCCGGCGGATGGGGCACGCGGGTATGCAGCGCCACGAGGTCTTTGGGCATGTCGCTTTCGTCCAGAATTTGGGGTTTTTCCTCCGGCGGATCCT
>JADFCW010000094.1 GCA_017161705.1 Candidatus Sumerlaeota bacterium
GCCAGTGGGCCAGAACGATCATCGCAGTCCAGACCATCCACAGCAGGCCCATCAGGTAGTTCAAGTGCATGGCGAACGCTGGAACGAGCGTGGCAAGAATGAAATAGCCTGCAAGACCGGTTTCCAGATAGAGGAGCGCCGCGTAAAGAAACGCGGCGACAAACAGCATGACAAACGCGTAGTCGGAACCGTAAATGAAGTAGGCGATGCCGTAGGGCACTGCCCGAAAAACTGCCGTCAGGGCCAAAGCCAGAAGACGATGACGCGTCAGCCGCAACACGATGTGATACACCAGAAAGCACGTCATCAAACCGGCCAGCGGCGGGGCGACCTGCGCATAGGCGTTGGACCACTGGCCGACGGCGGTGGCCGTCGCGGCCGTCAGCAGCGCATACAGATGCGGATAGTTCGCCCCCAGCCCGACCCCGACCTGCGCCACCGCTTTGAAGGGGAATGCCTTCTGATAAAAAATCTCGCGCGCATAGCCCGTATAGAGAATCAAACTGTCCCAATAGGTTTCCGGACACAGCGCGCCATGAAAAAACGTCAGGAACGTGATGAGCGCAATGGCTGCCAGCAGCGCGGCGCGGACTGCATGGGCCGGCGGGCCGCCGGGGCTTTCCAACGAGGCCTGATAGCGGCGGGCTGCCTCGCGTCCGATGTCCCGCCGGAGTATTCCCCACGGGGCATGGGGAGCCAATGGGGCGGAGCGGCGGCTGCGGCTCAGGGCGATTATCAAAAAGATCACTGCAAGGGCGGCCACGGTTCCAATGACAGACTCGCGGCTATGGAGGCCGAAAATTGTCTCGACCTCGAGTGCCACACCCACCGCGCCCATGCCCACGACGTAGGCCAGAGCGAAACGCGCAAGGTCAGGGATGTAGAGGTCCAGGGTTTCAAGAGCCAGGAAACCCACAATGAGCAAAACCAGCGCTGCGCCGGCCGCAATCGCGAGATCTTTCCCCTGAATATACTGTGGCGTCCAGCGGTAGGGGTTGGTCTGGATATCGGCGAGATGAAGAAAAGCGGCCAGCAGCCCGCCGTGTAAATAGACGAAATACACACATGCCGCGGCGGCGGCCGCAAGAGCGCCGAAAGCGAGCACATGCCGAATGGCCGCACCGGTTCGAAAAGACGCCGGAGGGGGGGGTGGATTCGAGGCAACTTCTGTTGCAATCTCTTTTTTTTCAGAAGCGTTTTCCATCCGGCGGCATCTTCTCCTTATCTGCTGTCACCGGTCGGCCATTCACCGCTACTTCATAGCGGCTGAGGCGCGCAGCCACCGAAGGCGGAACGCGGGCGGTGACGCGCACGCCGCATTCCTCGTAGCGTTCGTGCAGGATCTGTCCCCGCCGACGAACTTCTGTCAATTGCTCGATGCGATTATAGGGAACCAGAAAGGTGTCGAGCACATAGTCGCGTGTAAGCATATCCTCGATGCGGTGCAGAAACGACTCGATTCCCTCGCCGGTGAGGGCGGAAATTTCTACATGGGGATAGTCGGCGGTATCCTGGAAATCGCGCGCCGGCACTCCGTCGAGCCGGTCTGTTTTGTTCCATACCAGAAGGCGCGGGCGCGCGGCCAGACCCAGGTCGGCGAGAATCCGCTCGGTGGCGCGAAGTTCCTCGGTGCGGTTGGGCGACGAGATGTCCACGACCTGAATCAGGAGGTCGGCGTAGTTCATCTCTTCGAGCGTCGCGCGAAATGCCACGGCCAGAGATTCCGGCAGGTCGCGGATGAAACCCACCGTGTCAATGAGGGCCACTTGCGCGCCGTGCGGAAGGACAAGGATGCGGGTGGTCGGATCGAGCGTGGCAAACAGTTTGTCGGCGGTGAAGATCGAAGCGCCTGTCAGCCGGTTGATCAGCGTGGACTTTCCGGCGTTGGTATAGCCGATGACGGCGGCGGTTGGAAGCGCGGCGCGAAGCCGCCTGCGGCGCTGTGTGGCGCGATGGCGGCGGATGGCTTCGATGGCCTTTTGCAGCTGTGCGATCCGCGCTTGAATCCGGCGGCGGTCGGTTTCCAGTTTTGTTTCGCCCGGGCCGCGGGTGCCGATCCCGCCGCCGAGACGCGACATTTCGACGCCGCGGCCTGTGAGTCGCGGAAGGAGATAGCGCAGCTGGGCCAGTTCGACCTGGAGGCGGCCTTCGTGGGTACGCGCCCGCCGTGCGAAAATGTCGAGAATGACCCCCGTGCGGTCGAGCACTTTGACGTTGCACACTTTTTCGAGATTGCGAAATTGGGCAGGGGAAAGCGGAGCGTCGAACACAACACCTGTGGCGTTCAACGCCGCGATCTGCGCGGCAATCCGTCCGGCGCTGGCTGGGCTGAGAAAAAACGCCGGGTTAATCTGGCGAAGCGAAACCACAAAGCGATCGGCCACTTGGCCGCCGGCGCTCTCGACCAGCCGGACCATTTCGGCTAGCCGCAGCTCGGCGTGGGCGGCGGATTCGCGGGGCAGACGCAACTCCACGACCAAGAACGTTTCGGGTTGATGTTCGGTGGAATAGAGCCGGGCCATCAGGAAGGACGCGAGTCCTGCCGCGGTGGAGTGTCAATTTTGACTTGCGACAGGTCCATGCGGTTGAAGCCTTCACCCTTGCGCGCTTCGTTGCCTTCGGAGAAATCGCGGTCTTTGCGGCCGGGCGGACGGCGCCAGATCATCTGCGCAATGGCGTGCTTATAGACCAGATGCTGGGCGCCGTGGTCATTGACGATCACAGTGAAATTATCAAATCCTTTGATAATGCCGCTAAGCGTCGTGCCGTCCAGCAGGACCATTTTGATCTCAGCGTTTTCCTTCCGCACCTGATTCAGAAAGCTGTCTTGCAGATTCATGCTCACTTTCGACATAGCAACTCCTTGGGTTTTTCCGGTCCACCCTGCCAACTGCGGACCGCATATTGGCGGTCCTTTGTGCGCTCAAGCGGACAGTCCACGTGGAATCGGGAATACCCGCACACGCAACCGCCGCTTGTGCAAATGCCAGGTCAAGAATGGGAAAGAGAGCCTTTCGCTTGCAAGCAAAAAAAGCGGTCCGTCCACAAACCTGCGAAGCGCGGCGATCGCGTGTCTTTCTCCGGGCTATAATTCTCACTCGAAGATTTTCTTTCCCGTAATTCTTGCCGAAAACCATGCCTGAGTGCGGGGCAGTTGGCGGTTGACGTGTGCAAAAATCTCCGCGGCTACGTCGGCGGCGGGACGCGTGCTGACATCAATCCACTGCGCACCCGTCATCGCGCGAAACCATGTCAGTTGCCGCTTGGCATAATGGCGTGTGTGCTTCTGCATCTCGGCGATCGCGTCCCGCTCGCTGATCCGCCCCTCGATCCACGCCAGCACGTGGCGATAGCCGAGAGCCTTGAACGCATGACAATCGGGCGAAACGCCGCCGGCCAGCAGATGCCGGACCTCGTCGGCCAACCCTGCATGAAACATCGCCTCGACCCGCCGGTTGATTCTCTCGTAAAGGATTGTTCGCTCGCAATGCAGCACAAACAGGTGAAAGGGATAGCGCGACTCGGCGGTCGCATCGCCGGCCGCGGCTCTATGCTCCGCCCACAGTTCCGAAATCGGCCGGCCGGTCTGTTCCCAGACCTCGAGCGCCCGCACGATGCGCACGGGATCGTTGGGCGAAATGCGTGCGGCGGCGGCGGGGTCCACGCGCGCCAGTTCGGCGTGAAGGACCGAAGAGCCCTCGGTTCTCGCCCGTTCCAGCAATCGCTTGCGGAGCGCAACGTCCACCGGCGGCGACTCGAAGACGCCTTCCAGCAACCCCTTGATGTAAAGTCCTGTGCCGCCGACAACCAGCGGTTGCCGTCCTCGCGCAGTGATTTCGGCGATCAGCCGGTCGGCCATTTCGATGAAAGCGCCAAGATGAAACGTCTGGTTCGGCTCGAGCAAATCCACGCCATGATACGGAACCTCGCGGCATTGCTGGGGCGTGGGCTTGGCGGTTCCGATTTGGAACTGGCGATAGACCTGCATCGAGTCGGCAGAGATAATCTCGCCGCTGCACCTCAGTGCCAGCTCGACGGCGACGTCGGTTTTGCCGACGCCGGTCGGTCCGCCGATGACGATAAGTGCGGGATGACTTTCGGAACGCAAATTTCCCTCAGGTCGCAGTTCGCGCTTTTGTGGGCTGTTTGGGGCTCACGCTTTAGATTATTTCGTTTTAATATTCAGCCAAAATGCACGCATCTTTATGCAACGTCCCATGTTGGGTTGGGCTATAGGCCGCGTTCGGTGCGTCGAAACTTGTCGGGGGAAAGCGGCAGCATGGCTGCCGCAGTCCAAAGCAAAAGCATTCCGCTTGGCCGGATCAGAGCAAAACTTTTGGAGTGCGGCAGCCATGCTGCCGCTTTTTCTGTAACCGTTCATCAGAAGACAACCGATTGCGCTGGTTTTTACGCACGTTCTGAAATTTTTCAATTTTGAGATCCAGCCCTCTGGCGAAAGTCTTTTGCTTGTGGCCGAAGCCCACGTTAGGCCAAGCATCTGTATCCAGAGCGCGCTTACGGTTTCCCTGGCGTTCCCACCGTAATGCGATGGCGATTCTTTGCATAAATTGCTTTGCCGATGCCTTGGACTTTTTGGATGTCGGAGGACGAGCGGAATGGGCCGAATTTCCGGCGATAGTCCACGATGCGTTTCGCCAAGACCTCGCCGATGCCGTCGAGTTCGGCCAGTTGGTCGGGCCCTGCGGTGTTGATGTTGATCAAAGTCGGAGCTTGGGACTGCGGCGAGTTGGGCTCTGACGGGTTCGCTGCGGGTTGAGACAACGGGGCGGGAGTGGGTCGAGGCGGCGGGGACGCGGTCGTGGTCGGCGTTGCGGCCAGGGTCAGCGGCTTCAAATACGGCCGGATAGCCTCGAATGTTTTGTCGCCGATGCCCGGAACCTGTTTCAAGTCTTCGAGGCGGCGAAACGGGCCATGGTTTTCGCGGTGCGAGATAATCGCCCTGGCGCGCACCGCACCGATTCCCGGCAAGGTCTGGAGGTGCCCCTCCGAGGCCATGTTGAGATCGAGCGGTCCTTCGAGCGTGGCCGAAGTGGCGGACCGAAACGCACCAGGCGAGGGGAGTCTTGTCCTTCCAGACGGCGCACTCGAGGGGAGCGAGGGCGATCCCGCTGCGGTGTTCTCGGCGCGATGGAGAGTGAGCGATTCCCGCCTCCCTGAACCTTTATACTGATGCCACGCCAAACCAATCCCGACAAGGCCGATGAGAAAAATCAGCACACGCTGCTCGCGGCGCGTCATGCCGGAAGTTGCATACCAACGCCGACGCGGGTCGTCCGACATAGCTGCCTCTCCGACGGGCGGCGGAAATTCAATCTGCGCAATTCGACCTGCGCACGGATGGCCGCATTTCCCCAGACGGTCTCACGCGGCCACGATGTTCACCAGGCGTTTGGGCACAACGATGACTTTTCGCACCGCCGCAGTGCCGATTGCCCCTTTGACCTTCTCATCGGCCAGTGCCGCCGCCTCGATATCCGGCTGCGCCGCGTCGGCGGCTACGTGGATCCGCGACCGAACCTTGCCGTTGACTTGTACGACGAGCTCGACCATTTCGCGCTTCAACCATTTTTCATCCCAGGTCGGCCAGGGCTGGCGGAAAATGGACTGCCGGTGGCCGAGTTCATGCCAAAGATGCTCGGTCAGATGCGGCGCCATGATCGAAAGCAGCGTGAGGAGGCGCTCGAACCCTTGCAAATAGACCCGGCGCGACAGGCGCGAACTATGCTCGGGATCATCGAGGCGCTGCGCCGCGGCAAACTCCTGCATCGTGTTGAACAGCTCCATCAGCGCCGAAATCGCCGTATTGAACTGAAACCGATTGGTGATGTCGTGCGTCACGCGGCGCGTCACGTCGTGAATGGCAAAGAGCATTTCCTTATCGGCAGGCGAAACCGTCTCCGCCTCGGTGTCGTAGCCGCGCGCGAGCTCGCACAGCCACTCGCGCCGCGCCTGAAACGCCCGCCAAATGCGGTTGAGAAATCTCGAACAGCCTTCCAGTCCCTGATCGCTCCAGTCCAGCTGGCGTTCGGGCGGCGAGGCAAACAGAATAAACAGGCGAAGGGCGTCCGCCCCGTAGTCCTCGATCATCTTGTCCGGGTCCACGGTGTTGCCCAGGCTTTTGCTCATTTTGACCGAGCGCGTCGTGCCGTCGGGAAAGGTATGTTCTTTGCAGACCATGCCTTGCGTGAACAGGTTGACAAACGGCTCGCTGTGTCGAGTCAGGCCGAGATCGCGCAGAACTTTTGTATAGAACCGCGCGTAGAGCAGGTGCAGAATGGCGTGTTCGACGCCGCCGATGTATTGGTCCACAGGCATCCAGGCTCGGTCGGTTTCGGCGCTGAAGGGCCGGTCGGTGTTGTGCGGATCGGTATAGCGCTGAAAATACCACGACGAATCCACGAAGGTGTCCATGGTATCGGTTTCGCGGCGTGCGGGTTTCCTGCAGCGGGGGCAAGGGGCGTGTTGGAAGGTGGGCGAGGAGCGAAGCGGATTGTCGGCGACCGTAAAGTCCACATCGGTCGGCAGACGCACCGGCAGATCGCTTTCGGGCACCCCGACCCCACCGCATGCGTCGCAGTATATGATCGGAATCGGCGTTCCCCAGTAACGCTGGCGCGAGATCAGCCAGTCGCGCAGTTTATACTGAACGACGCGTTTGCCGATGCCTTTCTCTTCGAGATAGGCAGCAACGGCGGCTTTGCCCGCTTCCGATTCGCGCCCTGTGAACGGCCCCGAATTGTCCATGACGCCGGGTTCGATATAGGCGGCGGCCATCGTCGCACCGTCCAGTTTTTCGCCCGGCGGCTGGATGACCACCTTGACCGGCAAGCCGTATTTGCGGGCGAACTCGAAGTCGCGCTGGTCATGCCCCGGCACGGCCATGATCGCGCCGGTCCCGTATTCCATGAGAACGAAATTGGCGACGTAAATGGGCACTCGCTCGCCGTTCATCGGGTTGATCGCGTAGCGGCCTGTAAAAACTCCTTCCTTTTCGCGGTCTTCGGCCGTGCGAAGAAAGCGGTTTTCGGTCACTGCGCGGCTGATATAGTCGCGCACCGTCGTCTCGGTATCCCGACCGCTCACCAGATCGAGCAGGCGGGGATGCTCGGGGGCGAGCACCATAAACGTTACGCCGTAGAGGGTGTCGGGACGCGTGGTGAAGATGGTCAGCGGCTGGGTTTCGCCCTCGATGGGAAAATCCACCATGCAGCCTTCGCTCTTGCCGATCCAATTGCGCTGCATGGTGCGCACGTGCTCAGGCCAGCCGGCGAGATTGTCCAGCTCGGCGAGCAACTCTTCGGCGTAAGCGGTGATGCGGACAAACCATTGTTCGAGCTGGCGCAATTCCACGGGCAGATGCTCATGGCGCCAGCAACACCCTCCGACGACCTGTTCGTTGGCCAGGACCGTGTTGCATTCGCGGCACCAGTTGACGGCGGCGCGGGCGCGATACGCGAGGCCGCGCTCATACATCTTGAGAAACACCCATTGATTCCAGCGATAGTATTCGGGATCGCACGTAGCCACCAGGCGCGACCAGTCGTAGCTGAAGCCCAGGCGCTTGAGGCCGCGCAGCATGTTGTCCATACATTCGCGGGTGAAGCGGGCGGGGTCCACCTCGCGGTTGCCGGCGCGCGCGGCCTTGATGGCGGCGTTTTCAGCCGGCAGGCCGAAAGCGTCAAATCCCATCGGGTAGAGAACATCGTAGCCCCGCATGCGCTGGAAGCGGGCGATAGCGTCGCCGATCGAGTAGTTGCGCACATGGCCCATGTGGATTTTGCCGCTGGGGTAGGGGAACATTTCGAGAACGTAATACTTGGGGCGTGTAGGGATTGCTGGGGCACGAAACATGCCCGATTTTTCCCATACTTTTTGCCAGTGAGGTTCGATTTCGTTATGCGGATAAAAGGTTTCGCTCGGCGTTTTGCCCATAATGCGACCTGCCATGAGGAACGAAATAAAACGACCGGATACGCTCGAAATCCGAAGGCCCAAAAGTCAAGAAGAATCCTTTCGGCCGCGCTTCCCGAAAAGCATATCGCTGAAAATGAAGGAAAACTTTTCAGGGCATAGCGTAGTCGGGTTTGAGTTCTGGCGCGATGGTTGTTTTTGGGGACTTGACATCGCCGCGCCATGCGACGCACCTTTCCGTTGCCTGATCGGCGACAGCCAGCGTGAACGCGCTTGACGGCGTGCAACCGGCGGGGGCGGGATTATTTGCATGACATGCCGAAATCTTTTCGCCCGAGGAGCGGATCAATGAAGTTAAGCCCTGCAATCCGGACTATTTTATCGGCATTTGTTCTTACCGTCGCATCGGTCGGATCCGTTGATGGCACTGGAGCGGAAAATCCGCCCAGCGATCGTTATCTGGCCGTCGTGCGCCAGTTTGCCGACCATGTGATTGCCCGGGGCAAAGACGTCTATGGTCCAAAGCACACGCCCCTCTTTGTGGATGGATTGAACGTCGAAACCGGCCAGCCGCCCGAATGGAAAAAGGACGGCGAGACGTGGGTCCTTTCCAATCTGGCCAGCCAGCAAAACCTCTTCCGCGTCTTCGACGGCTTGACCCGTCTGACCGGCGACGCAAAGTATCGCCAGGCCGCCGCGGATGCCATCGCCTATGCATTTGAAAACCTGCGCGGCCCCAACGGTTTGCTGCTGTGGGGCGGCCACATTGCCTATGATGCCCGCGGCGACAAGATTGTGATGGAGCAGTACAATCATGAACTCAAATCACACTACCCCTATTATCCCTTGATGTGGGAAGTGAATCCGCAGGCAACGAAGCGTTTTCTCGAAGCCTTCTGGGCGGCCCACATTCTCGACTGGTCGAATCTCGAGATGAACCGTCACGGCAGCCCGAAAAAACCGTTCACGAACCCATGGGCCAACGAATACAAGGGCGGCCCGGTGTTTTTCTGGGGCACGGGTCTGTCGTTTCTCAACACGGGCAGCGACTTGTATTACGCCGGCGCACTGCTCTCCAAACTGTCGGGCGAGAAAGAGCCTCTGGTGTGGGCCAAACGCATGGCGCACCGGTACGTCGAGACGCGGAACCCGAAAGTCGGCATCAGCGGCTTTCAATTCAGCCAGAGCCGCACAGCGACGTGCTACGAAAATATCCGGGGCGACCGCGCGCAATACCAATACGGCGACGATTTCCCCGGCCACTTTGTCGTCGAGGGAACGCTGTTTCCCTGCTACGGCGACACGCCGGCGGTGCGCCCGTGGATGTGCATGTTTCTGCTGGGTGAGATGCTGGGCAAAGACGGCGCGGAGTTCACCCAATGGGCGCTCGAGGAATTCACAGCGTGGGGCAAAGCCGCCTATCGCGCCAGCGACAATTCCTTCATTCCCATGCTGACCGACGGCACGAGCATGGAAGGCTATGTCTGCAAGAAGGACGGCTATTTCGGGCCGAAAGGGCGCGTGCTGAAAGCCGGACGGGCGGGTGCGGCCGATTTCTGGGGCTATGCACTGGCCTTTCGCATTACGCGCGACCCGTTCATGTGGCAGATGCTTCGCAGCATTGCGAAAGGAAACCGTTGGGGCGAGTTGCCGGCGGAACCGTCGAGTGCACCGGCAGGGCTGAACACGGGTGGCTCGGCGTCGGCTGAGTTGCTGCTGGCCTTGCTCGATTTGCATTCGGCGACGAAGCAGCCGGCATATCTGGCGGCGGCGCGGCAGGTCGGCGATGCGATTGTCGCGCAGAAGTTTCAAAAAGGCTTCTTTGTTCAAAGTCCGAAACATATCATGGCCAAGTTCGATGCGGTCGAGCCGCTGGCGCTGCTGCATCTCTATGCGGTCGAAAAGGGAGTCCGCGACCGCGTTCCCACCGTCTGGCCGGGGAACTCCTTCTTCCATTGCCCGTTCGACGGCGCGGGCCGAACGTATGACAACAGCGTGATCTACAACAAGGTGAAAAACTGAATCAGGAGGCGTTTGGATGAAAAAAGGACTGCTCTGTCTTGCGGCAATCCAGATGGCGCTTTTGGGCCAAATGCGCGCAGCCGAAAAAGCCCCGGAACGCAAGGCGCACGATGCCGTGCAGCCGATTGCGATTCCCACGTTCCATTGCATCGGGCTTTACTGGTCGCCGCCGGGCGGCGCGCGCGAACGCGAAGTGCTGGTGCGCTATCGCCAACAGGGCGCGGCGGCATGGAAAGAGGCCCTGCCGATGCGCTACAATCCCATTCCCAACACGGACGAAGACCTGGCCGACTATCGCGGCAGCATTGTCCATCTGGCCCCGGGCACGACCTATGAAGTCCAGTTGACCCTGGCCGGCACGTCCACAACGGCGCGCCTGAGCGCTGCAACCTGGAGCGAAGACTTCCCGGTCGGCGAAACGATCAAGGTGGGAGACCGCGATACGCCGCTGCGAATCACCGAATCGGGAACCCCGCAGGGTTATCGCCTTTATGACGGCCGCGGTGCCGTCATTGACGTCCGCCACAAGTATGACTCCTGCATTTTGGTCAACGCCTCCTATGTCATTCTGCGGGGGTTCACACTCAAAGGAGCCGGCGCGGCGACCAGCACACCGCGCGGCATCATCGGTGCTGTGAATCTCGAAGGCGGCCACGATATTGTCATCGAAGACTGCGATATTTCCGACTGGGGCCGGTTGAATCCCAAAACCGGATTTGGTATGGACTATGATGCGGCGATCTATTCGCGCAGTTCGACCCTCCAGCGTCTCATCGTTCAGCGCTGCAAACTCCACCATCCTACCTACGACGGCAGCACGTGGTATGAGCCCAAGTACCCCACGCATACTCAAGGCCCGCAGTGCATCTCGCTGTTCAACACTGCCGGAAACCATGTTATTCGATACAACGAAATGTATTCCGACCTCGAGCACATGTACAACGACGTGTTCGGCGGAGGCAGCAACGGAAGTTACCGCGGCTCGCCCGGACACGACTCCGATATTTACGGCAACCTGGTCAGCCACTGCTGGGATGACGGTCTCGAAGTCGAAGGCGGCAATCGCAACGTGCGCGTGTGGAACAACTATATCACGCAGTGCGCTATGATGATCGGAAATGCGGCGACTTCAATCGGGCCGCTCTATATCTGGCACAACGTTGTGGCGCGAAGCCAGTGGCGGCCGGGCGCCAGCGGCGGCTCTTTCCTGAAAATGGGTTTTGCCGGCAGCGAAGACTGGATGACCGGCCACCAGTATATCTTCCACAACACGCTGTTTCGGGCCGACGAGTTTTTGCCGACAGGCGGACTGGGCGGCAACCGCATTGTCAAGCATACGGTGTCGCGGAACAACATTCTCCAGGTGCGCGACGGACAACGCAACTACAGCGCCAGCGAGAACAAGCAGAATACAGACAATGACTTCGACTATGATTTGTACAACGGGC
>JADFCW010000095.1 GCA_017161705.1 Candidatus Sumerlaeota bacterium
CGGAAATACTCCACCGCATCTCCAACCGGCCTTTCCACATGTACTAAGAAGCGGCCGGCGCTTGCAAAGATAAAATAATGGATTGGCAAAAAACAGCTCTTGTGAGAATGCGCAACAATGCGTACCGAGCTTACTGAAGGCAGCCATCGAGCGGCTATCCAACCAACTGGCTACAGGCGTATCACCGCCTCCGTGACAACGCCGGATTGCGGTTTGCCAGCAACATCAACTCGCCATTGTTGCCCAATATCCAGGTATTTTGCGGCTTTCCCTCATTCTCGCTCATAATCCAAACATCGGGATGTTCCTGGAGAAAATCATCCACATACCGTTCCGAGGCGAACAGGCAAACCGTCTGGCTGGTCTTCCAGAGGCTCTCCAGCGCTCGCGAGCTCAATAAGTAGGAAGTCGGCAGATCACCGCCGCGAATCCGAAACGGATCATCGGGAATCGGCCGGTCCGGAACCGTTTGCGTGAATAATCCCATGCCTAATTCCCTTGCGCGGCCGACAATAACAATACGCCGCCGCAGAGTCAGAGGCAGCGAAAACGTTTTCGACTCGGTGGTGGCAACCATGTCCGCCGTCTCGAGAAACTCTTTGTATGGCGCACACAGCCCCTCGACCGATTGGTTGGCGGCGGCTTTTGGCACGCAGTTCATTGCTGCAGGCGACATTACAGCCATAGCCAAACCGATTGAAACCAGCAGCCGTCCTCTTTCGCCCCTCCAGCCCATCCATGCGGCATATCCAAAGACGGCCAGACCCACGGCGAAAACGGGAACAACAGCCCAGAGGTTAAGGGAATAGAGCGAAAAACGCAGCCGGTCGGCCAGCCCCAGGCCGCCGAATACCAGCGCTCCAATGATTATAGCCGCGCATTGGAGCGGCAGCAAGAGGCGCACAACCGTTGACCGCCGGTCCAACTGTGTCAAATATCCTGCTGTCAACAGGGCCGCCGACATGAAAACCGGCAGAATGTAGGTGGACAGCTTGGCCGACGGAATGCTCAGCAAAACAAAGCCCCCGACAAACAAACTGTCCAGCCATGCGTCGTTCAGCGGCTCGATAGGTGTTTTGCTTCGCACCGCCCGCCATGCTAAAACTGCAAATCTCCGCACACTGCCCACCAGAGCCATGACAGCAGGGATGGTCCACGGGAACATCATAAAGGGCAAAACATATAGATAGTAGTAGAACGGTTCGGGATGCTGGAGAGCAGCGCCTCGCACTCCAGCCGCATTGACCTGCAAGTAGAAAAACTCAAGAAAACGAGGGTCGCGCCGGTAAATCAGGATCATCCACGGAACGTTGATAATAATGAATATGCCTATGCCCATTCCAAGTTTCATCTTAAGAAGAAAAAGCAGGTCTCGGCGCAGCAGCAGAAACAGGCCAATCGTGAACACCAACAATGCCGGCCCTAGCGGCCCTTTGGTAAAGCACGCCAGCGAACCGCACAGCCAGAACAGCACCATCCATGCAGCCCGCTGCCCGCCCTCCTGATAGTAGCGCCAGAACGCCCACCATGCGCCGAAGAGAAAGCCGCTGAAAATCATATCGGTGAGAAGGAAAACCCCCATCGCGTAATAAAGACCGCTGGTCAGGAGGATCCCGGCGGCGGCCAGCCCGATTCGCCGCGATCCCAGCGCCGCACCCATTTCGTAGGTAACCAAAATGCCCAGAATAGCGGCCAGCATCGGCGCCAGACGCATTACCCAATAGTGGAAGCCCAACGCCTGGACCAGCAGCGCCGTCAGCCAATAGACCAGAGGCGGTTTCATGAAATACGGAACGTAGTTCAGATGAGGGACGATCCATTCGCCGCTTTCGATCATCTCGCGCGTGATTTCTGCGTAGCGTGTCTCGTCCGGGTCAATCATTCCCCGAAATATCGAAGGGACAAAGCAGAGCAGACTGAGCGCAATCAGCGCCAGACGGTGCCGGGCGGGTGGGGCGCCCTCGGAAAACAGACCGTTTTTTCCCCAAAGCAATTCACGGAGATGGGTCAAGGCATGCAGATAAGTCAAGCGTCGTCCTTTCCAGTAAATGTAAAGTATTAATTGTCTATTGGGAAAATCTGTTGTCTTAAGGATATATTGATGTTTGAAACGGCCGTTGAGAATAGCCAAATAGCTAAAAAACTATTATTATATCGAAAATGACCCCAAGATGATTTTTCCAGTTTGTATGCCTAAACCTTACTTCTCGAGATCTTTCAAGCAGCACCTCGTACCCAGGCTCCATGAGTGCTTCATTGAAATATATAGAAATTGCATTCAAGCACCATGAAGTTCAAACTGAAGTTGAACCACGAGCGATTTTGATGCCGGAGGGATCGAAGATTTGTGCGGCTGAAATCCAAGGCGCCTTGGTTGTTCGATATGTGCGCACAAAATAGGATTTGAGCGTGAGAGAGTAACAAACCTCTTGCGATCGTTTATCGCCGTGCCGGTTTTGGGGTATTCGCCGCCAGCGGAAACCGTCGCAGGACAAACGTTCGGGCGGCCTCGGCAGTAGAGATTTTGCCCTCCAATTGCGCGGTTTCGACTGCCGTGAGGATGGTCTTGAATAGCGGGCCGGGCCGGTAGCCCATAGCGATCAGATCGTCGCCGCGCAGGAGCGGCGGCGGGGCCAGTGGCTCCCGCGCCATTTCCTCGTAGGTTCTACGGCACCATTCGTAGTCGTCCATATTGCCATGGCTAGCCAGCGTGTCGAGCCGGAACAGTTCGAGCAATTCCGCGAAGCCCGGCTCGCGCAGAAAACGCTTCAGGCGCGCTTTGCGCATTTGGGGCGCGTCCTTGATCCGCAGGTGATTGGCCACCAGATACACGACCTGCGCCGTCAGACTGTTGGGCAATTTTAACCGGCGGCAAATTGTGCGCGCCATGTCGGCCCCCAGATCGCAGTGGCCGTCGAAGCGGATGCGTTCGGGGGTGAACCGCTGCGTTGGCGGCTTTGCAATATCGTGGAGAAGAATACCGAGGGCCAGCGAGGGCGAAACGGATGCGGTCGGGTTATTCTGCCCACTACTTTGCGTCGCCGCATCGAGCATCAGACATGTATGGATGAACACGTCGCCTTCGGGATGGAAATTGGGCGGCTGCTGGCAACCTCGCAGGGCTTCCGCTTCGGGCAGGAAATGCGCAAGCAGGCCGGTGTCGCTCAGAAGTCGCAACGCTTGTCCGGCGCGGGGGGCTGTGAGGGTTTTCAGCATCTCCGCGCCGAGGCGCTCGGCCGCCACGCGCCGGATCAGCGGTGCATTTCTTCGAATCGCTGCCAAAGTCTTGCGCTCGATGCGAAAGTCGAGCCGCGCTGCAAACCGTACCGCCCGAATCAGCCGCAGGTAGTCTTCGGCAAACCGCTGGTCGGGATCGCCGACCGTGCGGATTCGCCGCGCCTGCAAGTCGCGCCGCCCGCCGACGTAATCGAGCAGCCGCTGTTCGATCGGATCGAACATCAGGGCATTGACGGTGAAGTCGCGCCGGCGAGCGTCCTCGGCCGGCTGGCTGAAGTGCACACGCACCGGCCGCCGGCCGTCCACATACTCGCCGTCTGAGCGAAACGTTGCCACCTCGAAGGTCTGTTCATCGAGGCAAACCAGCATGACGCCGAATTGGACGCCCACGGGAATGGTCTTCTCGAACAGTGCGCGCACCTGAGCCGGTCGCGCATCGGTGGCAATGTCATAGTCTGTGGGACGGAGCCCCAGCAGAAGGTCGCGCGGCATGCCGCCGACCACGTAGGCCTGGAAACCCTTGTCGCGCAGCCGCTGAACGATGTGCACTGCGCCGCGATAGCCCGGCGATTCCAAAATGTCCTGCGCAATTTTCATGATGCGATTGTCTCACGGCTCTTGCCGCTGCACAAATGGAATTTTGCGCCGGCCGAGCACCCCGCAAGGCATCGAGCGGGCAGAAAAAGAAATGGCGACCCCAACGGGAGTCGAACCCGTGTTGTCGGCGTGAAAGGCCGATGTCCTAGGCCTCTAGACGATGGGGTCGCCGGTCGTGCGGCGGGCAAATGGTGAGCGTGGAAGGATTCGAACCTTCGACCAACGGCTTAAAAGGCCGCTGCTCTACCTGGCTGAGCTACACGCCCATGAGAAAGGGGGCGGCCAGTTCACGCCCCCGCGCCATTTTTCGCACCGAGATTTCTATCCCGCCGCGACATTAACTAGATCGAATCATGAGATGCTTTCGCACCCAAGGTCAAGCCCTTTTCGCATAAAAAGGCATTTGACTCCGCCTGTCCGCCGTTCACACTCCTCGATGGCGGATGACTGGCATCGAGCAGAGCGATTGTCCCGGCGACTATCAGCCTGCGAGACCTTGCTCAAAGAGCGCCTTTGTGTTTGTAAGAAACTGCTCCATAGCCATGCGCGGAACTTGCAGATTTCACACACTGCGGACACTCAATTCCTAAAAGTCTGTGAGAATTGGTGCAAATCTGTGGTTTGAGCCTTTCTACACAAGCATCCAGGCGCTGAATCTCAAAAAGATTATAAATACAGGAATTAAGGATCCTTACGTATGCGCATTCTTGTTATTCTTGGAACCCGGCCCGACGCTCTGAAACTTGCCCCCGTCATCGTTGCGCTCCGACGAGATCGGCGCTTTCGCCTCCGCGTCTGTGCAACAGGCCAGCACGATGAGCTGCTTCAAGGTGTTTTGCACTTTTTCCGCATTCGACCCGACTACTCTCTGCAGATCATGCGGCCCGACCAGTCGCTTGGCGAACTGACCGCCCGAATGACCGCCGGACTTCTGGACGTCATTGCGGCCGACCGGCCCGACTGGGTTATTGTCCAGGGCGATACGACCACGGCATTCCTGGGAGCGCTGGCGGCCTACTATAGCCGCGTCCGCACTGCCCATGTGGAAGCCGGCCTTCGTTCGGGCGACAAATGGGCGCCGTTTCCCGAGGAAATGAACCGGCGGCTGATCGGGCATCTGGCCGATCTTCACTTCGCCCCGACGCCGCGGGCCAAAGAAAATCTCCTCGCCGAAGGCATTCCCGCGCGGGATATTGTGGTTACCGGCAACACAGGAGTTGATACACTATTGGCCATAGCGCGACGTGTGCTGCGACAGGCACGGCCGCCCCACGAGGTGGCAGGCATTGCGTGGGACGCGCGGCGCGTTATTCTTATGACATTTCATCGGCGCGAATCGTTCGGCGAGCCTCTGCGGCGCGTCTGCAACGCGATCCTGACTTTGGCGCGCCGCCATCCCGATGTCGAGTTTCTCTATCCCGTTCATCCCAATCCCAACGTATCCGAGACGGTTGGGTATCTGCTGGGCGGATTGCCGAATGTGCATCTAACCGCGCCGCTGGACTATCTGTCGTTTGTCTGGTGCATGAGCCGCGCGCACTTGATCATTACTGATTCCGGCGGCGTGCAAGAAGAAGCCCCCTCGTTGGGTGTGCCGGTGCTGGTGGCGCGCGAGGTCACCGAGAGGGAGGAAGGAGTGGCGGCGGGACTCTCGAAGCTGGTGGGAACAAACCCGCGGACCATTGTGCATGAGACGGAAATCTTGCTGGCCAAACCGCGCCGCAGACCGGGCCTGTCGCGGCGAAAAAACCCCTATGGGGACGGGCGCGCTTCGGCGCGAATCGCTGCGGCTATGGCGAAATTTCTATAGACCCCTGGGCCAAAACAGCGACAAAAAATTGTCGTTATTGTGGAAAGACCGTACGGCGCTGCGATCCCTCGGAGCGCCTCCGCTTCCGAGTGAAGTCCCGAACGCGGCGTAGATTCTTTCGTTTTAAGATCCAGCCGAAATGTATGTATCTAGAGCGAGTATCCCATGTTCGTTTCTGGCCACAGGCCACGTTGCGTGCGTCGAAAGTTTTCGGCCAAAAGCGGCAGCATGGCTGCCGCAGTCCAAAGCAAAAGCATTCCCCTTTACCATATCAGGACAAAACTTTTGGAGTGCGGCAGCCATGCTGCCGCTTTGCTGTGTCGGTGTATCGTCCGACAAACGACCGCCTTCTCTTTTTCGGCCGCTGTAGAATATTCCATCTTGCTTGAGATCTAGCCGTCTTGCGAAGATCTTTTTGGTTGTGGCCCAAGGCCGCGTTGGTATTTTCCTCGCTTTTTCGGTGACGCTTTGGCATCCTGAAAGACAATATAGGAGACAGAAATGGGAAAAACAGACATGAACTCCGCCTCCTCATCCAGGAAAATCCGCATCTATGACCGGCGCGAGTTCGGGCGCGCAGCAGCGGCTGCACTAACCGGTGCGGCGGCTGCGCGGCCCATGCCATTCTTTGGCGCCGAAACACCGCCGCCGGCTCCTCCCCTTCCAGGCGCGCAGCGTCGAAAGCAAGGTGCTGTCTATGCGCGCCCGCTCGGCGATACGGGCCTTTGGCTGTCCGAGCTGTCCATCGGAGGCAGCCCCTCGCCGCCGCCCAATGTGTTTCTCGCCGCCCTCGAGCGCGGGGTGAACTATTGCGACACTTCGCCGCGTTATTCGCAGGGCAAAGGCGAAGAGGGCATCGGCAAGATTCTTCAAGGCCGCCGCGACCAGGTCTATGTCGGCACGAAATTCACGCCGACGCGCGACGGCGTGATGAACACGGCCGACGCAATCCGCCAAGTCGAAGGCAGCCTGAAGCGTCTGGCCACCGATCGGATTGACCTGCTGTGTGTGCACGGCGCGCGCAGCGAGGCAGAGGTGTTGTCGGACTGGGTTTTCGAGGCCATGGAGAAACTGCATGCCGCCGGCAAGGCGCGATTCTTTGGTGTCTCGGTTCACAATACCGCCTTCGAGTTCAACCGGAAATTGATCGAATGCGGCAAGTATCACGCCCTGCTGATTCCCATGAATATGTATTACGACAAGAAAGCACTGGGCGACAACGCGGCCAAGGGGCCGGAGGATCTGGCGGCCATTCTCAAACTCGCTGCCGAAAAAGGCGTGGGCATCATCGCCATGAAGACCCTTGCCGCCGGGGGTCTGGCCAATGTCCCCACGCCGGACGGCGTTTCGCCTGCGCAGGCCAAGCTGCGCTGGGTTCTGCGGCGGCCCGAGGTCACCTCGATCCTCAATGAGATGGTGACGTTCGAGTATCTGGCCGACGATTTGGCGGCCAGCGCCGCCGACCTTTCGCCGCGCGAAGAAGCCTGGCTGCGCGACAATGCCGCCGAGGGCAGCCGCCGCTTTTGCCGCATGTGCCGCACCTGCGAGGGCCAGTGTCCCGCGCGCATTCCCGTTGCCGATTTGCTGCGGGCGCGCATGTACGCTGCCGACTACGGCCAGATTGCCCGGGCGAAGGACCTTGCACGGCGGCTGCGCGCAAGCGAGCGACTGCGCGCCTGCACCCGCTGCGGCACGTGCGAGGCTGTGTGCCCCTGGCGAGTTCGGACAACCGATTTGTTGGGTGACCTGCGAAGCCTGCTCGGATAGGCCGATTGAATGGCAGTTCACTTCCGCACATTCCCGCGCGCGGTCTTGCTGCTGTGCCGCGCTGCCCTATGGCTGGCCGCGGCGTCCGGGCAGGCGCGGGTCATCCCCTTTGGCGAGATGAAAAAAATCGAGACCGCCTTCTACGGGGCGGAATTCATCGAGCCGGCCGACGTGGACGGCGACGGCGATACCGATGTGCTCGGCGCGGCCTTTGCCTCCGGCGACCTTGTCTGGTGGGAAAATCGCGCCGGCGACGCTGCGACGTGGACGCCCCACACGATCGAGGGCAATTTCTCCGGGGCCGTGTGCATCCGCACCGCCGACCTCGATGGCGACGGCGACCTCGATGTCATTGCCGCCTCCCATACGCTTGGTCGGATCGCATGGTGGGAAAACGTCGGCGGCAGAGGGCTCGCGTGGACTTTCCATCTTGTGGACGCCGACGTCCCTGCCGCCCAATCAGTTGCCGCCGCCGACCTGGATCGGGACGGCGACCTTGACCTCGCCAGTGCCTCCATGGGCGCCGATGTGGTCTATTGGTGGGAGAATGTGGACGGCCGTGGAAGATCGTGGGCGCGGTATTCGATCAGCAGCAATTTCATGGGCGCGGGATCTGTGTCCGTTGCCGACCTCAATGGCGACGGCGCGCCGGATGTTCTCTGCGCCGCGTATTTATTTTCAGAAATTGCCTGGTGGCAGAATCCGGGAAATCCGCGCAGCGATCAGTGGATCAAGCGCTCGCTGTTCACCGACACCGCGGATCAGCTTCGCGCCGTGTCGGCCGCCGACCTGGATCGCGACGGCGACCTCGATTTTCTGTGCGTCGGCTATCTTTCCGGCGACGTAATGTGGTGGCAGAATACCGATGGCACCGGAACGGTTTGGGCGCGCCAGAATGTGGATGGAAATCTTACCGGCGTGTGGGCGCTTCGCGCCGCCGACCTCGACGGCGACGGTGACCTCGATCTGACCGCGGCCGGCTACTCGATCAGCACGGTGGTCTGGTATGAAAACACCAACGGTGCCGGCACGGCGTGGAACCGCCGGACTGTGGAAACCAAGCTGTTAGGCCCAATAGACGTTGCGCCGGCCGACCTCGACGGCGACGGCGACCTCGATCTGGCCGGCGCATCGCGCTTTTCGGGCACCGTGGGCTGGTGGCCCAACCGCACGCTCCACCGCAATGCAGTATTTACGATCGAGCGCGGCGTCGCCAGCGGCTTCGCTCAAGCGCGCGACGCGGAAGCCGCCGACCTTGACGGCGACGGTGACCTCGATGTCCTTGGGGCCGCTTATCAAGCCGACGAAGTCGCCTGGTGGGAGAATGTCAACGGCCGCGGCACATGGTGGCTAAAACGCCCGGTGGCCGCTGGCAGCGGCGGCCCCTGGACGGTCGAGAGCGCCGATCTCGACGGCGACGGCGACATGGACGTGCTGGCGGCTGCCGTCCATAAGAATGCGCTTTACTGGTGGGAAAACATGACGGGCTGGGCGGCAGTCTGGACCACACGAACGATCGAAACGGGAATCGGCGAAGTGCGATCGGTCGCGGCGGCCGATATAGACGGAGACGGAGACCCGGATGTCGCGGCGGCGCTTTCGGCAGCGGGCGAGGTAGTGTGGGGGGAGAACGCTTTGCGCACCGGCGGCGGATGGACGCGGCGCACAGTGGACGCCAATTTCTCCGGTGCATGGGCGGTGGCCGCGGCAGACCTCGACCACGACGGCGATACCGACCTTCTGGGCGCCGCGTCAACAGCCAACGAAATCGCCTGGTGGGAAAATGTCGGCGGCACGGGAACTCTGTGGGCCAAGCACATGCTGAGCGCTTCATTCGCCGGCGCGCGGTCGGTCGCCGCCGCCGATCTCAACGGCGACGGGCGGCTCGATGTCCTCGGGGCAGCCTCTACGGGCAATCGCATTGTCTGGTGGGAGAACCCGGGGAGCGCCGCAGCCGCCTGGCCCGTGCATGAGGTCAGCGGCGCATTTGCCGGCCCGCAATCGGCAGCGGCCGCCGATCTCGATCAGGACGGCGATCTTGACATTTTGGCCGCCGGTAATCTTTCACCAGGCCTTCTGTGGTTTGAAAACCAAACCGGCCGCGGCGATGTGTGGACCACGCGCACGGCGGGCGGTGTTTTTGCCGGAGCGGTTGCAGCCGCAGCCGCCGATTTCGATCGGGACGGCGACCTCGATCTGCTCGGTGCGGCTTTTCAAGGCAACAAAATCGCCTGGGTCGAAAACCGCGGCGGCCAGTTCGCCGTGCCGGCAATGGACATTGCACCTCCCTTTCTGTTTGGCGGCCGACAAGACGCCGTCTTGCGCATCCATGCCGTGCACAATGGCCGGCCGGGCGACGGCGACCTCGAACTGGTTTCGCTGGGCTTGCTCTTCGAGGCCATTTCCGGTGTTCCGCTCAGCAGCGCCGAAGCAAACACCATTATTCAACGTCTGCGAGTCTATCGCGACACGGGATCAGGGGCTTTTGAAATCCCAAATGACATCTTGGTTGCCACCATTGAGCCATTGAACCTTTCCGGCGGAGTTCAGCTGATCAACTTCACAGACGGCGATCCGAGGGTGCGAGTGGTGTTTGGGACACCGCCGGCTTTTTTTGCCGTCGTCGAAATGACTCCCGACGCGGCATTGGCGCCGACCAATCCGTTTCGTGTGGTTCATCAGCCGCTCTATGCCCGCGCGGAAGACCGCCTCTATGATATTCGGCTCACCCAGCAGGAAACACCCGACGTAGCGTCGCGGTGGATTGCCATCGAAACCCCGCCGACTGTGGTTTCCGTTCAGCCCATCGAGACCAATCCCACCAGCCGCGCCGCGGTCCAGTTTGTGGCTGTATTCAGCGAACCGGTAACGGGTGTGGACGTATCCGATTTTGCACTGGCGCCATTCGGGTTGACGGGCCTTTCCATTCTCGGTGTGGCCGGCGTGGGAAGCGCATATACGGTGACGGTGGCCACGGGTTCGGGCAGCGGCCGCTTGCGGCTGGACGTTCTCGACGACGATACCATACTGGACGACGCGTCGCTGCCGCTGGGCGGCGTAGGGGAGGGAAACGGAAGTTTTTCCGAAGGGTTGGAGTATTGGGTGGACAAGTCGCCGCCCGCCGCACCCGGCACGCCGCGCGACGCGGGCGCCTATTCATCATCCACCGCAGTGCGGTTTGAATGGACCGCAGCGACCGACATCGGCAGCAGCGTTGTGGCCTACCAGTTGCGCGTGGGAAAAACGCGCGGCGCGCGCAATGTGTTTGAGGCGTGGATCGGCAATGTTCTGGAATACAGCGTAATCGGCGCGGACGGCCAGGCTCTGTACGCCCGCGTCCGTTCGCGCGACGCCGCCGGCAACATCGGCCCCTGGTCGGGCGATTCCGACGGCATCCGGATTGACACCGTTGCGCCGCGTCTTGCCAACGCCGGAGCGCCGAATGCGTATACCGTGGATGTGGTGTTCAGCGAGCCGGTCGTTGGGGCAGATCAAGCAGCGCAATATGTTTTCACGCGCGGCCTGCAGGTTTATCATGTTCAGGCGATCAGCGCGTATCAATACCGGCTGCACACGGGCGGGCAGAGGCCTTATACGAGCTATACGGTGACGGTGCTCGACGCTGTGCGCGACCGCGCGGGCAATCGCGTAGATCCGCAATATCGCTCGCGCGCATTTGTCGGCGCAACGCGTCTTGCGGTTGAGAATTGGAAACTTTACCGATGACCGCGACAGCTCCGCGCGGATTTTACAGTGGTCGTGGTGGGAGGTTAAGCGGCGATAAATTTAAACAACCCGCTGCCGTCCTTCTTGCACAAGAGCCTGTGAAGGCTAGACCACAAGCAGCAAACCTAAGTTTTGAACTACGCGCTTATTCTCCTGCCATGCTCTTGGCCAGGTTGAAGTAAGGCAGAAGAAGCGCCAGCGCGATGAATACCACCACGAAGCCGAGGCAGACAATGAGCGCCGGCTCGATGATCGCCGTCAGGCCGCGCAGTGTCGAGTCAACCTCCTCGTCATAGGTTTCGGCCAGTTTGTTGAGCATGACATCGAGCGAGCCGGCCTCGTCGCCGATGGCGATCATGTCGGTGACAATCGGCGGAAAAACCAGCGACTCGCGCCGCAGCTGCTCTTCCAGTTTCCCGCCCTTTTCCACGGTGTCATGAACGCGCCGGCAGGCATCGGCCACAAAGTCGTTTTCGGAACTCTCGACCGTAATCCGCAGCGCTTCGAGCAGCGGAATGCCCGCGGTGACAAGGCTGCCGAGCGTGCGCGTGGTGCGCGCAATCGCAATGCGCCTGTTGACGTTCCGCAGCAGCGGCAGGCGCAACTTGCACCAGTCGGCAAACCGCTTGCCCGTGGGCGTACGGCGGAACAGCACCCATCCGATGATCGCCGCTGCAATGAGCACGATCAGAAGACCGTATTGATTGCATATAAAGTTGGACAGTCCGATCACCAGTTTCGTCGGGCCGGGCAACTCGATGTTGTTTTCTTCATAGACCTTCACAAACTTCGGAATGGCGACCGTCATCACGACCGTCAGAATGACGATGGCGACCAGCACGGCTGCGATCGGATAGGCACAGGCGGCCAGAATACGGCGCCGGATGGAGGCCTTGTTTTCGAGCACCTCGGCCAGACGCTTGAGCGAACCTTCCAGGATCCCCCCGGCCTCGCCCGTTTTGGCCACATTGACGAACAGCGGCGAGAACACGCGCGGATGCTGGGCCAGCGCCGCGCTGAATCGGTTGCCCTGCTCGACCTGGTCGGCCACCTGCCGCACGACATTCTTCAGGCGCGGATGCTGGGTGCGCACGCTCAGAATTTTCAGACTGCGCAGCAACGGAATGCCGGCATCGAGCAACATGACCAGCTGGCGGCAAAATACCGCCATGTCGCGCACATTCGGTCCGAACAGGCGGATTTCGCGCTTGAACACGCTGTCCTCACTGGCCGGCGCGCCGCTTCCGCCCTCCCTGGCCGGTGACGCGGGCGGGGCAACCGGCGATTCGGCTTCGCGCAGCCGGCTGATGATTTCATCGCGCAGCCGGCTGGCTTCCCCGGGTCGTTCCTCTTTCTTCTTTTGCGGCGACATGCTTGTCCTCCGTCCCTTGGCAGGCGGGCCGCCTGCCGGTTATCGCTTTCCTTTTGGCTTAGTCGCTCAGGAACACCGTGCGCAGCACCTCCTCGGGCGAGGTGATCCCCTCGAAGACTTTCTCGAGGGCGTTTTCGCGCAGGCTGACAAATCCATCCTCGCGCGCCGCCTCCATCAGGCGCGCCTCCGGCGCAAGATCCATGATACGATAGCGAATGGGATCGTTCACCCGGAAAATCTCGAACACGCCCACCCGGCCCGAGTATCCCGTATTCAGGCAGCTCGAGCATCCCTTGCCCCGATACATTTTTCGTTTCGTGCTCTCGTCCAACCCCAGATCCTTGATCAGCGACTTGGTGACTCGAATGGGCTGGCGGCATTCCGGGCAGATTTTTTTGACCAGCCGCTGCGCCACTGCGCCCGCCATGGCGCTCGCGGTCAGATACGGTTGGATGCCCATATGGTGAAGGGCCGTTACTGCGCCGACGGCGTAGTTGGTGTGGAGGGTCGAGAAAACCATGTGGCCGGTCAGGGCGGCGCGGATGGCTATCCGCGCCGTGTCGTTATCGCGGATTTCGCCGACCATGATGATATCCGGGTCCTGGCGCAGCGCCGCACGCAAGCCGCTGGCAAAGTCCATCTCGATGGCGTAGTCCACCTGCACTTGCGTAATCCCTTCGAGCTGATACTCGACGGGGTCTTCGATGGTGATGATGTTGATGTCGGGCCGGTTGACCGTGCTGAGGGCCGAATAGAGCGTGGTGGTTTTCCCGCTGCCTGTCGGCCCGGTAACCAGGAGCAGACCGTAGGGGCGGGAGATCAACCGCGACAGTTGTTTTTGTTGGTCTTCGCTGAGCCCAAGCTCGCCCAGCCCTTTGAGCACCGTCGCCTGCTCGAGAACGCGCAGGACCAGTTTTTCGCCCAGATGGGACGGCATGGCCGAAACCCGGAAATCGAACGCTCGATTTTCCAATTCCAGCGAGAAATGGCCGTCCTGGGGGCGGCGGCGTTCGGTGACGTTCATATTGGCCAGCACCTTGACGCGCGAAATCACCGGCAGAGCCAGGTGCGCCGGCACATTCATGACGCTGTGGAGCGTGCCATCAATCCGAAACCGCACGCGAAGCGATCCCGGAGCCTGCGGTTCCAGATGGATATCCGTGGCGCGCGTGGCAACGGCGCTTTCGATAATCGAAGAAACCAACTCCACGGTGGACATGCTGTCCACGATGCGCGTGACTGCGATCGCAGGTTTGGGGGCGGCTACTTTGGGTTCCGCAAGTTGCGGGACGACAGCGGGGGGAACCGGCGCGGCCGCCGCGGTTTTCTCCGGCGCCGTCGGCGGAGCAGCCACGGCCGGCACAGCCGGCTCGGATGCAGCAATCCGTTCCATATCGGACACGGCAGGAGCCTCCACATACACGCGATTGATGGCCGAGATAATGTCGGCTGGCGGCGCATAGCACAGCAGAATCATGCGCCCTGTCAGAACCGAGAGCGAGTCGGCAATGGAAAGATTGAGCGGGTCGGCAATGGCCAGTCGAACAATCCGATCGCCATCCATAGGCAACGCCAGTTCGCGCCGAATGAACTCGACCGGACAGAAGTCGCGCACCGCGGGGTCGGGCCCGGCTTCGCCCAGGTCCACAGTGGGAAGGTTCATTCCGTTTTCAGCCGCTTGGGCGATCCGAGCCGAGCTCACGGCCTTGCGATCGGCCAGTTCGTGGGCCAGCGAGAAGACGGGTTTTTCGATCTGCGCAAGCAGCTCGTCGCGCAAGGCTGCCGGTACCAGGTTGTTGAGCGCGAGAATTTCGAGGGCCAGAATCTCGCGGTTGCGGCGCGCCAGCGGGTGTGCGCCCTTTTCAACCAGCCGCGACAGCGACTCCGCGGTCAAGATGTCCCGGTCGAGCAGTTGACGGTATGGATCGGCTGCCGGCGCGTCGGGATTCAGCAACGCTTCGATTTTTGGGCGCAGCGCATCGTCGGCATCCACCAGCGCATCGCAGAGTTTCCGGAGGTCCGGCTGGTGTTTCTGGAGAAGGGCCAGCATTTCGCCGCGCCCGATCTGAAGCGCTTGGGTGAGGGCGGGCGGCAGAGCGGCTTCGGCGCGGCTCTTGCGCGAGGGCAGACGGATTTCGAGCATCGCCAGGTCGGCGAACGTTTGCCAGCTGACGTCCTGCAAGAGAATCTCCTTGAGACTCTTGCTCTGGGCCGACTTGGCGGCGAACCGCTTTTGCCAGTCGCTTTCAGCGAGCAGCCCGGCCTGGCGGAAAAGAAGGGCCAATCGCGGCCCGCTGGTTTTCATCGGCTCGCTCATCGGAGTCTGTCCCTTCGCCCGCACAAGGGTATTCGGAATCGGGCTGCCTTTACATCCCGCCCTTGTAGGCAGCCGTCACATCAATCAAACGGGTTCGAGCGCCTTGAAGGTTGCACAACCAGTATCGCTCGCCACGGCCCCAGCGTTTGCGCATTTCGTCCGAAACGACGTGAATGATCGCATCGCCAGAACGATAGGCCAGCGAGGCAGTTTTGTAAGGTGGCTGGTTGGCCGCAGCCGGTGCGATTGCCACAGTGCCGCCCAGCGATGTGCTGGTTTGCCGGTCGCAGACAAACCGAAAGGGTTGCGGTTTGCCGTCGGCCGATAGTTTCTGTTGAGCCAGCAGAAATAATGCATAATCGGCGGCCGACCGCGCCAGCAATTGCTCCTGCAGGTCCACCCAGGCCGCTCCCGATCGGTGATAGCTGAATTGCGTTGCCCCGCTGACGGCAAAGGTGAGCAGCAGCGCCGCGGCCATGACGCCGAGGACGGCCAGAAAAACGTACCCCTCGGATCGCTTCTTGTCTTTCATCAGTTATACTCCCGGATAAAAATCTGGCCGCAGCTTTGGTTTTCTACAAGGAGATCGCCGTGGTCAGCCGCACTTCTTCGGGCTGGCCGCGCAAGTCGCGAACGTCCTCATTGCGCAAAAGCAGCTCGATCCAAATCAGCCGCGGCTTCTGTCCATCCGCCAGACTCTCCTGCCACGCTGGCTGCAACCCCGGCCCGATTTCTGTGGCATATCGGAACGAGAGCGACGCGCTGAATTCCTTGCCGAACGCCTGAAACGGCGACGCGATTTGGCGCGTTCGCGGCTCGATCCGCTCATAGCCGGCAACAGGCCGCGCGGTTTCTTTTCTCCCGCCCGTTTTCTCCGTCTTGTTGCTGAACCGATACAGACAAAACAAACCGCCCGTCGTCGGGCGGTGAGAAGACAACACAACCAGCTCGTCTTTGGCAAACCGCAGCAAGTTGGCCGGCAATGTCGTGGCGAAGTCCTCCGGCCACACCGTTGCCTCGACCACTGCGCGGATTTCTTTCATGGCCAGCTGCGCCTGCTGTAGAACCGACTCATGGGCCAGCGAGCGGTTGGCCGCCTGGTTGGTCGTGATCAAAATGCCCAGAGCAATCGCCAGCACCACTGCGCCGGCTGCAATGGCCACCAGCACTTCGAGGAGCGTAACCGCGGCCATACGCCGCATTTCAAACATATACAGTTTTCGCATCGCTCTCGCTCCCTGAGTTGTTCCCAACCGCCGCGGCTGATCTTTCCGTCCTTTGAGCGCGTTCGTTATTGCTTGACCACCAACCCTGCAAGGGCCACCGAATTGCGCGAAAGACCCGTCTGAGCCCCCCCTCCAAATTCATCCCACGTGACGCGCACTTCGATCTCGAAAACACCCGGGTTCTTGGGATCGCGCGCAAACTGCGCCTGCCACTGATAGGCCTTGGCGTCGTATGGAGGTGCAAAAGGAGCGGGGTTCGTTGGATAAGCAAAAGAAGAAGCGGCCGCACTCCCGCCCGAAGCCGTTCCCAGCGCCGCAACGGCATCATAGCCTGCCGCCTGGATTTCGGCCATTTTCGCCCGCGCCAGTTCCAGGGCGACGGTTCGCCGATGTGCCCGCAGGGATGTTTTTTGACTGGCCGCCAGCAAGTCCAGCGCGCCATAAAGGGCAAAGGCAAGGACAACAATCCCCAACAGCACTTCCATCAGCGAAAAACCGCGCCGTCTGGAAGATCGAGTCACTCGTCCGTCGGCCATGCTCTCCCCCTGAAAACAGATCGCGTCTCGGGGAAGCGCGCGGCGGGATTCAGCACGCCCGGGCCTTGAGCCAGTTCTTCTGCAACAGGACCTCGGCGATCTGAACCGCGTTCAGCGCCGCCCCTTTGCGTAAATTGTCGCTGACAACCCAGATATTGAAACCGTTCTCGATCGACTCGTCTTTGCGAATCCGCCCAACATAGGTCAGATCGCGATGCGCCGCATAGATCGGCATCGGATATTCGTTGCGCGAGACATCGTCCACAAGAGCCACGCCTGGAGCGTTCGCCAGCAATTCGCGGATGCGTTCGATGCTGATGGGCTTGCGGGTTTCGACGTTGATGGACTCGCTGTGGCCGCGAATGACCGGCACGCGCACCGTCGTGGCCGTAATGGCGATCGAAGGATCGCCGTAGATTTTCCGCGTCTCGTTGACCATTTTCATCTCTTCGCGCGTATAGCCGTTTTCCAGGAACACATCAATGTGCGGCAGGCAGTTATACGCAATTTGATACGGAAACTCCGACGGCACGATCGCATCGGCCTCGCCGTTCTGGATTTGCTTGACCTGCTTGAGCAGCTCGAGGATGGCCTTGCCGCTCTTGCCCGAAACCGCCTGATAGGTCGAAATGACCAGACGCTTGATCCCGACTTCCTTCTGGATAGGATTGAGCGCCACGACCATCTGAATGGTCGAGCAATTGGGATTGCTGATAATGCCCGGATGATTTTCGAGCGCATGCGCGTTGACTTCGGGTACCACCAGCGGGATGTGCGGCTCCATGCGGAACGCGCTGGTATTGTCCACGCACGTGGCACCGGCGGCCACCGCCTTGGGCAGCCATTGTTTCGACACGCTGGCGCCGGCAGACGAAAGCACCAACTCGATGTCTTTGAATGAGTCCTCCCCGACCGCCTGCACTTCGATCAGTCGGCCGCGAAAGGGCAACTTGCGCCCCTGCGATCTGGGCGAGGCCAACAGCCGCAACGAGGCAACCGGAAAGTTCCGCTCCTCGAGGACCTTGATCATCTCCTGGCCGACGGCCCCGGTGGCACCAAGTATTGCGGTTCTTACCATTGCAGTATATACTTCTCTCCCTTCATAAAATGTGTTTCAGTTAAACTGCTCTGTGAAAAAACCTGCTAAAACAGCAACCAATGGTGAATCCGCGTCATCCGTCGTGCAAGCAAATTCTTTGGACTGAAGCCATGAAGATCATGTGAAGATCAACAAACCGAATAAATATCTTTCAGAGGTCAAAAAAACGCGCCAGTCGAAAAAAAGACTTGACGCCAAAACAAATAATGGTATTTAGGTTCCTGTTTACTTGTTTGCGAGAACCCTCGTATGCCCAATATTTTCAAAATCTCAGAAGCCGCCTCCCTCGCCATTCACGCCTTGATGGTAATGGCTTCCAACAGCAACCGTTCTGTTACAGCCCATGAGGTGGCCGGTATCATACGCGCGTCCGAAGCGCACCTGGCCAAGGTCCTCCAGCGCCTGGCTCGTTGCGGACTGGTCAAGTCCTCGCGCGGGCCCAAAGGCGGTTTTGTTCTGGCGCGGGACCCAGCCTCTATCTCTTTGCTGGACATTTACGAGGCCATCGAAGGCCCGCTGACCATCACGACCTGCATGTTGGGCCGTCCCATTTGCGGGGGCGGGGCAGCCAGCTGTTGCCTGGGAACCCTCTTGGTGGATGTCGGCGAGCAGGTCCGTCGGCACTTGCAGTCCACAAAACTTTCCCAACTCATCAATGGAGGTTTGGCAGTCCATGAAACAACTGCGCAAGATCATTCGCATTGACGAAGAGAAGTGCGACGGCTGCGGCCTGTGTGCCAACGCCTGTGTCGAGGGCGCCATTCAGATCATCGGCGGCAAGGCGAAACTTGTCAGCGAGGTGTATTGCGACGGCCTCGGCGCGTGCATCGGCGAATGCCCGCAGGGCGCGATCACGATCGAGGAGCGCGAGGCGGAGACGTTTGATCCGAAAGCCGTGGAGATCCACCTCGAAGAGCAAAAACTCGCTGAAGCGGGCAGGACAGACGGCAAACCGAAGTTTGAACCGCATCCGGAAAGCTTTGCGAAGGAGGAAACTTCAGGCCGCGCCTGTCCCGGGGCGCTTTCACAAATGCTGCGCCAGCGTCGTCCGGAGCCCGCCACAAGTGCGGCCTCTCAGGCAACCACCGAGCGATACGAGCCGGTTTCGGAGCTCGTCAACTGGCCTGTCCAGATCCGGCTGGTTCCCGTGCAAGCGCCGTACTTCAACGGCGCCGATCTGTTGATCGCGGCCGACTGTGTGCCGTTTGCATACGCCGATTTTCACCGGCGACTCCTGGCAAACAAAGTTCTCCTGATCGGCTGTCCGAAACTGGACGATGCGCAGTTTTATCGTGAGAAGCTGGCGCAGATTTTCCAGCACAACGACATTCGCTCCGTCGAAGTGGCTTTTATGGAAGTTCCTTGTTGCTTTGGATTGGTGCAGTTGGTCAGGCTCGCCCTTGCAGACGCAGGACGGCAAATCCCATTTATTCTGACCAAGATCGGCATTCGTGGAGCGCTATGCGAAACCAACCGCGGCGAGGTCCCGCGCCGAATGGCGGGCGCCGTGTAGGCAGGCACATCCCTCGAAATGGATCGGTCCGATCCCAGTGATCCGTCGGATGGAACGTATTCCGCATTTCTCGCAACATGACAAGAAGGAGGCAGTTTCCGTGTCCCGAGGCGATTCTTCCCGTCGAGAATTTCTGGCAAACCTGGCCATGGCGGCAACGATCCTTCCGGGTCTGGGCGCCGGCGCTGCCTATGTGTTTCGCTTTCTCATCCCGCAGCCCGAGCAGCGCGTGCGCGAGGTGTTGTTGGAAAAGTTGGACAACCTGCCGGTCGGCGCCAGCCGCCTGTACAAAAAGGTATTGGGCAACGACTTGATCGCCGTGCGCGTTTCGGACCGCCAGATTCGTGTCTTCTCGTCAATTTGTACCCACCTCGGTTGCCATGTGCAATGGGATCCGACGGAGAAGAATTTTCTATGCCCGTGCCACATGGGACGGTTTGACACGGCCGGCAAGGTGATCGCGGGTCCGCCGCCGGCGCCGCTGCCTTCTTTTGCCATCCGGATCGAAGGCGGCAATGTGTTTGTCGAAGTCCCCGTCAGGGAGGTTTGAGGATGGACGGTCCCCGCCCCCGCCTGCCGAAGTGGGTGCGCTTTTTGCGCGAACGCATCCCTGTCAATCTCGAAATCTTCGAGGAACTGTCGCGCGAGCCGATTCCCAACCACATGAAGAACTGGTGGTATTGTCTGGGCGGCACACCGCTGATTCTGTTTCTGATTCAGGCCGTCACCGGCATTCTTTTAACGTTTTACTATGTGCCATCGCCCACCCACGCATGGGAGTCCGTACGCAAGATCAACGAAGAGTTGCCGTTTGGCTGGTGGATTCGTTCGATTCATCACTGGGGGGCGAATCTGATGGTCGTGGCGGTCATTTTGCACATGATGCGGGTGTTTTTCACCGGCGCCTATCGCAAGCCGCGCGAACTCAATTGGGTGATCGGGACGGGATTGCTCTTTACGACCTTCGGACTGGGATTTACCGGCTATGCGCTGGTCTATGACCAGCTGTCCTATTGGGCGGCGACCGTCGGCATCAATATTGCCGAGCAAACGCCGCTGGTGGGACCGTGGATCGCGCGCCTTGTGCGCGGCGGCGAGACGATCAATCCGACGACGCTGACCCGCCTGTTCGTATTCCATGCGGGCGCCTTACCGGCCATCATGCTGGGCCTGATTGGCATCCACATTTTTCTGCTTCGGATTCACGGAATCACCGAGCTCGATGCACCCCCGGAAGTGCAGCAAACGCCCCTGACCGTCGAGGAAGACCGCGCGGGCAAGCGGCGCTACGATCCCGACCGCTATTTCGCCTTTTTCCCGGACCATATCACTACCGAGTTGATGGT
>JADFCW010000096.1 GCA_017161705.1 Candidatus Sumerlaeota bacterium
CCCTCTATCAAATCGGCGGCGAGACGTGGGAAAAGAACTATCCGGTCATCCGCGAGCGGCTCGTCAAATCTCAAAAAAACGATGGCAGCTGGGGCGAAAACTACAAGACGGCGATGGCCGTTCTTACCCTGGCCATTCCGTATCATTTCCTCCCGATTTATCAGCGATGACCCAAGACGGCATGGGGCGATGAACAATCCTTTTGCGATGTTGAGTTCTAAATGTTGGATCCTGGATTGGCAAACGACCTTTCATTCTGCTTTTCAGCCTCAGCATCGCGAGGAAAGATCTCAAGCGTCCTGCTTTGGTCTTTTGCTCCAAATCCGTATGGTTTTAGTCCCGCTTGTCTTTGTTTTTGCTTGCGCGCAGTCCTTTTCGCAAACTTCGGTTGTGGTTCGCCTGTGCGACGGCCGAGTGGAAAAACTACCCACCGAAGCGGTCCTTGCCGAATCGCGGACCCAACTGACCGTTGTCGAACCCAAAACCAAACGTAAGCATGAATTTCGCCGTTCGGATCTTTGGCAAATTGAGTTCAATGCGCAGCCTCTTCCCCGTGGCTCCCTCGAGCAGGTATGGCTCAAAGACGGCTCCCGACTGTCCGGACGTTTGTTGAACTGGGCGGTCTTTCCCTCCCGCCCTGCCGTCCAGACCGATCTGTTCCGCACGCTCCAGGTTTGGGAAGACTCGATTATTGGATTGACCCGCGGCATCTCTCCCCCGCCGCGCTTGCCTCCGGCGCCGGCCGGCAAGAACCTGCTTTGCACAACCGACGGAGACCAACTGGTGGGCCAATTACTTCACTTGAACGCAGCGGCTGTGGGATTTCGCTCGGATTTAGGTACTCTGAGTATTCCACGGGAAAAAACAACCGCGCTTGTTCTTGGGCCGCAAAAACTTGAGAACGCGCACGAAAAGCCCTGGCTGCTGTATTTTACCAACGGCGACCGCGTTCGCACCGATTCCTGGGCGATTCAGTCGGGCCGCCTCCAATGCGCGCTTAGCGGAGCAACGCCGGCGGCACCGGCGGTGTTTTTGCAGCGCGCCCTTTTGCTGAATGAAAACGCCGAGCCGTTTTCCTCCGTCCAGCCGCAGCGCTTCTCGATGCGCCCGCGTCTGGACGGCGTGCGTGCCATTGTTGTGGATCGCCGGCCGGACGGCGGGGCTCTGCAAATCGGCAAACGCGTGTATTCTTTCGGCCTTCACTTGCAACCGGATTGCGAAATGGAATACGTCCTGGATGAAAGTTATGCCCTTTTCCTGACCGAATGGGGATGCACATCTGCGCTGACCGTTCCACAATCTGCAACCCGCAATGAGCATTCCCCGCGCGCACGACTGCTCCTGGCCGTCGCCGACGGTCCTTGGCAGACGTTCGAGGCAAGGCAAAGCGACATCCCCCAGCATTTGGTTCTGCCATTGTCAGGCGCGCGCAATTTCCGTGTGCGTCTCGAAGCGGTGGACGACTGGGGCGCGGGCGCCCATGTCGTGCTGGGCGACCCGCTGCTCGTTCGGGTCGTGCAGAAGTAGCAAAAGCTGGCGCAAGGACATATCAGGCAAGATAATGGCTTTTTTCGGGATTTTGCAAAGCCCTGTAATGATGAAGTTTATGCCTTTTCAACTGCGAGCGTGGCGAAAAAAGCTCTGAAAGGAGACACCCAATGAGGACAATCACTCGCATAGCCATGCAAGGGCGGTGGCGAAGTCTTGCGCTTTGCGCCGCTGTTTTGGTTTTCATCCGCGCGGGTTTCTGTGCCCAAGATCCTTCCCTTGTCTTTCGCCCCGCCGGCGACGGCGCTTATGAGTTCGACACCGGCATTCTGAAGGGCCGCCTGAACGCCAGGAACAAAGTCCAAAGCATCGCCTCGATAGGGCACGTCGAAACAGGAATGGACCTGGCCCATGGCGGGACATTTCCCGGGCTTCTCAGCTACTATCGCATGTTTTCCGCCGGAACACGATACGGCGATGCCATGCGCGACCGGCCGCGTTCGGCGCATCTCCGGCCGGACGGCGCCGTTGAGATAATCTGGCCGGCCGATCCCAAAAGCCCCGCCGAAGTCACCGCGCTTTTCCGTTGGAGTGCCGCCGATGTGCTCGACCTTGAAACCCTTGTACGCCCACAGAACAATCTTGCTGATTTCGAAGTGTTTGTGTCATCCTACTTCAACAAAAACTTCCGAAGTTTCGTCTACACCAGCCCCACGCTTCACGTTCGCGGCAAACCCGCTTTCCTGGCCTGCGACGTGAATCCGTTTGTTGCCGGAACGTATCTGGCCTTCCCGCGCGACCGACACGCCGCCGCCATTATGTATGACGGCCGTTGGGACTTTCCGCCGCATCCCGTCCACCTTTCGACCGGCCGTTATTTCGCCGCGCCGGTGGCCCTCAAACGCGACCCCAGCAGCGGCCTGACCGTGGCGATCATGTCGCGGCCGCGCGACTGCTTCATGATCCTGACTCCGTATAACATGGAGCCGCCCGACGGGATTGCCGGCCATTACTCCCTTTATCAATCACTCTTTGGTTATGAAGTAAAGGCTGGGCAAACAGCACGCGCGCTTCTGCGCCTGGTTGTTGGGAAAAACCTGTCCGACGCCGAGGTTCTACGGCGGTATGAGGCATTTATCGAAGAACACTCGGATAAATAATGTTCGCAGAACGAGAAGTAGAGTTTCCTTCCCTCTTTGCGGTTATTTATGGTTTCTTGTCCGCAGGGAAAGAATAGCCACAGGGTCGGTCAGGCAGGATAGCATCGCGATCACCGATGTCGCGCAGGTCCACGGGGAAGATTCGACAGTTGGCCGGACGGTGGGCGTGAATCGTGCATACGGCCAAGCCGTTCTCCATCCGCAGAAATACACAGCGATGGGCCAGACGACAGCAAGCTCCGCAGCGCGCGCATTCGCCGCGCCGCTTTTTTTCCCATTGTGCAATATACGCCCGCCCCGATCGCGTGTGGGCAAGGACAAAACGCCGGATTTTTCCCCGAATCTGGCGAAACATGGAAACTCCTTTGAGAGGTGATAGGGACGGTGTGGACAATGTGAATGGCATGGGTACAGTGAAGAGGCTGGACTTGATCATTCCAGCAGGAGGATCCCCCAGCGGCGCGCAGCCTCGCGCGCTTCGTCGGTCACACGCATGTTGGGTGCGATTCGCATCTGGCGCTCCCCGCGATGACGCGCGGCGCGAATGTCCTCCACAGTAACAAATAATCTTTGTTCGCCGCCCGTCCAGGCGGACAGGGCTTCTCTTCCTGTTTGCATATCCATTGCAGAACCAACAAACGGCTCGTTCGCCTTTGCCGCAGACCTGGGGCCTCCTCCAAACAGCCGCTGCTTCACCGTCTCGGCCAGGTGTTCAGCCTCGATAAACTCCACCCCCCATTGCTCGAGCGTTCGATAGCTCTCCGCCAGCCATTGTCGAACGGCCAGCGGCAGTTCCCAAAAACCGGCCGCATGCTCCTCGACGGCGTTGCGCTGCGGCGGCCGTCCGGCGACAACCACCGGCCGCCCGCGTTCGAGAAATGCCCTCATAATGAGCGGAGGTGCCGCATCGCGCAACCCCAGCACGCTCTTCATTGCTGTATTGTCGGACAGCGACAAGACGCACAGCAGCGGAAATCTGTCCGGCAACCTGGCGATCTGATCCGGCGGTAAATCATCCAACAAAGCCACGGCGCCCAGCCGTGCCCGCACCACTTCCGACGTCCACACCTGCGCAAATGAATGCGACCGCACAAGCGTGGCGCGAACGCCCAGCGCCGTCAGCGTGCGAAACGCCTCGATCACCGGCTCGGTCAGCGGCCTCTCGCCGGTTGCCAGAAATAACGCCGCCTGGCGGGGCATCACAAGATCAGCCAGCAAAAAGCGGCAGCGCACCGTCTGCTCGGGCGTCAGGTGCAACGCCTTCGCCAGTTCATCCAGCAGAATCTCCAGCACTCGCTGTGGAGAATGCTTCATTCCGAGGGCTTTCTATCTCATTGCGGGAGAATCATCTCGATCTGATCGTCCGGACGCGGGATAACATGGACGGAGATCAGTTCGCCGACGCGCCGGGCCGCAGCAGCCCCTGCATCAGTCGCGGCGCGCACGGCGCCTACATCGCCGCGCACCAACACAGTCACCAGCCCGCCCCCAACCTTCTCTTTGCCCAGCAGTTTCACATTGGCCGCTTTTACCATTGCGTCAGCCGCCTCGATCGCCCCCACCAAGCCTCTCGTCTCGATCATTCCAAGAGCATTTTCATAGGTTTGCATGTCCAGTTTATCCTCCTTGGTCGCTTATGGTCGCAGTGAATAACGCCCGCAGCATGCCTGCAGACCCAAGAGTCGTTCAGAAAGGGACATTGTCAGTTCCCGGTTTGACCGTCAAGCGCGAAGCGGCAAAAAGCCTTGACCCTCTGCGAAAGACCTGCCGACAATCCCTATCACGGGTCGAACACGGCAAAACCCGACCTTGCGATCCAGGAAAACCCAGTGAGCCGATATTCGGATCAGGCCCCTTTTGCCCGCCCCTGTCTGGTGGATCTTCACACCCAGACCGATTTTGTGTTGCCCGATGGCGCTCGCTATGTGCCGGGCGCGGAAGCATTGATTCCAGTCTGGAAGGCTCTGACGGCCTTCGGGGCGGCACACCATTTGCCCATGGTTGCGACGCTGGAAAGCGAGAAACTCTGCACTGCAGATGCGTCGGCCGAGAGAGCGGCCGCGCCAGCGACAAGGCTAGGTCGCGCCAAACTGCCGGAGACCCTTCTTCCGGCGCATCAAGTAGTGTCGGCCGCCGAACCAGATGCTACATTAGATTTTCAGTTCCAGCTCATCTTGGAAACACTCCACGAGGATGTCTTTCTAAACCCGCAAGCCGACACGCTGTTTGCCTCGGCGTCGTGCAGCGCATTTGTAGTTTATGGTTTGCCTATTGAAACCTGTATCAAGTCCGCTGTGCTGGGCTTGCTCGAACGCGGACATCGGGTGTATGTGGTTACGGACGCAGTGCGGGCGCGCGACATCGCCGCCGGCGAGCGGACCCTGGCCGACCTCGCCAACGCCGGTGCCGCTTTTATCACGTCCGCCGCTCTTATGGAAAAAGTGCGCCAACAGAAGGAAACTGCAGAAGGACAATAAGGACGGCAAGGACGCGAAGCGCAAAGGCAAAGTAAAGACAGCAAAGGCCTCCGTTGCTGGAGATGCGTTTGTTGTCGCGGGAGGCCTTGACATCATTTTCACCTTTTTTACCGTATGAAAATCTATCTGTCCCAGATCAATACAACGGTTGGCGCGGTCGAAGACAACGCAGCGAAAGTCCGCAGGGAAATGGAGCGCGCGCGCAATGCCGGCGCCGACCTGGCCGTTTTTCCAGAAATGACTCTGACTGGGTATCCGCCCAAAGACTTGCTGGAGTTTTCCTCGTTTGTGGATCGAAACGAAGCGGCCCTCGCCGACCTTGTCCGTTCGGCCGACGGCATCGCCGCGATTGTGGGCTTTGTCTCGCGGCGCGCCGACGGCGAGGGAAAAGGACTTCACAATAGCGCTGCTTTTCTGGCCGACCGCCGCATGGTTTCCGTTCACCACAAGACTCTCTTGCCGACCTATGATGTCTTCGACGAGGGGCGCTATTTCGACCCTGCGCCGTCGGTTCAGACGGTGCTCTGGCGCGGGG
>JADFCW010000097.1 GCA_017161705.1 Candidatus Sumerlaeota bacterium
TGCGGCTAGGCATCTCCATATGCGAGGATTGCTGGAACGACCGGCTATACTGGCGCCGGCGCTTGTATCCGCTCGACCCGATCGAACAGCTGGACCGCGCCGGCATGGACGTGCTGATCAACCTATCGGCCTCGCCGTTCTGGATGGGCAAGCGGCGGATCAAACAGGAAATGTATGCCGAAGTGGCCAGACGCTATCGCGTGCCGCTGGTGCAGGTCAATCTGGTCGGCGGCAACGACAGTCTTGTGTTCGACGGCTGGAGCAACGTGTTCGCCCCAGACGGCAGAATTGCAGCGCAGCTGGCGGACTTCCGCGAAGATAGCGCAGTCGTGGATTTATCCTCCCCGAACGGCCCGATTCATCCCACTGCTCAAAGCGACGAGGCACAGGTGTATGAAGCGCTCCTTTTGGGCATCCGCGACTATCTGGGAAAGTGCGGATTCCGGCGGGCGGTAATCGGGCTGAGCGGCGGGATTGACTCGGCGCTGACAGCAGCGCTGGCCGCGGCCGCCCTCGGCAGCGAGAACGTGCTCGGCGTTTTGATGCCGTCGCGCTTTTCCTCGCAGGGCAGCCTCGACGATGCGCGCCAGCTGGCCGAAAACCTTGGAATTGCCTATCGCGTGGTGTCCATCGAGCCGATGTTTGCAGCGGGACTGGCCAGTTTGCCGGAACTGGCGGACGACGGCGGCCCGGATCTCGCAGCCGAAAACCTGCAGGCCAGAATCCGCGGCATGATTCTCATGGCCATCTCGAACAAGCACGGCTATCTTGTACTCTCGACCGGCAACAAATCGGAACTGGCTATGGGCTATTGCACGCTCTACGGCGACATGGTCGGTGGATTGGCGGTTTTGGCCGATGTGCCAAAGACACTGGTGTATCGCTTATCCCGGTACATTAACGAACGGGCGGGGCGCGAACTGATCCCGCGCAATTCTATCGAAAAACCGCCCTCGGCCGAACTGCGCCCTAATCAGAAAGACACCGATTCGCTGCCCCCGTATGAGGTGCTGGATCCCATTGTTGCCGCATACGTCGAAGAACGTATGGCCCCCGAGGCAATTGTGGCGCAGGGCATGGACCGCGCCACCGTCGAGGCGGTGGTGCGGCGGATCAACCAGAACGAATACAAACGGCTTCAGGCGGCGCCCGGAATCAAGGTGACGTCGAAAGCCTTTGGCTATGGACGGCGAATGCCGATCGCAGCGAAATACTAAAAAAGACTGAAGTCCGACAGGTCCGACTTGCTCGACGCGTCCGACTAATTCGATTGACGGGTCCTCCAACGATGCAAACGGAACACACCATTGCAGGCATTCGCGCGGCGCTGGCACCCCGCCGAAAGCAGGGCGAACGAATCGGCTTCGTCCCTACCATGGGCGCTTTGCATGAAGGTCATGCAGCGCTGATTCGACGCGCTCGAAACGAATGCGATGTCGTGGCAGTGTCCATCTTTGTTAATCCAACGCAGTTTGGACCGCAGGAAGATTTTGAGCGCTATCCACGAACGCTGGAAGCCGATTGCGCCCTGTGCGAACACGAAGGAGTCAACGTCCTGTTCTGTCCCTCGGCCAGTATTATGTACCCGGAAGGGTATGCCACATATGTCGCAGTCGAACGGTTGAGCGAGCCGCTGTGCGGGCGGTCACGTCCGGGGCATTTTCGCGGCGTGGCCACGGTCGTGCTGAAGTTGTTCAACATTGTCGCGCCCGACGTCGCCTATTTCGGCTGGAAGGATGCACAGCAGTTGATTCTGATTCGTCGAATGACCGAGGACCTGAATTTACCCATCGAGATCGTGGGCGTCGAGACGGTGCGCGAACCCGACGGCCTGGCCATGAGCTCGCGCAATCGCTATCTGGACCCAGAATCGCGCCGCCGAGCGCCGGCATTGTATGAGGCATTGCTACAGGCACGGCGGGCCTTTGAGCAAGAGGGCGTGACGGATTGCTCGGCGTTGGCGCAGCAGATTCGCAACCATATCGCCCAACATACCGGCGGGCGGATTGACTACGTGGAAATTGTCTCGCTCGATCAATTGCAGCCGCTGACGTCGGTGCAAAAAGGAAATACTCTCATCGCACTGGCCGTTCATCTCGGCGGCGCACGGCTGATCGACAACATCCGGCTGTGAGACCCCAGAACAAAGAACAAATCCATAGCCGTTCCTGAAAGGCGCTCGATGCTGCGTAATTTTCGATTTATCCTCAAAGGCAAACTGGCCGGCATGGGCCATCCCGGCTACCGCGACACGCTGCCGCAGACGCTCGAGGAACTGCGCAAATACGGCATCGGCGCGATCGTCTCACTCGACGAAGAGGGCATTCCGGATGACATCGTGGCCAGCCACGGTTTTGCCTATCGCCATTACCCGATAGACGATTTTTGCGCACCGGCGATGGCGCAGGCGCTAGATTTTGTGAAGTTTGTGGACGAACAAACGGCCCGCGGTCATGGCGTCGTCGCACATTGCTGGGCGGGGATCGGCCGAACCGGTACCATGCTGGCGTGCTATCTGATTCACTTGGGCGATTCGGCCCAGGCCGCTCTGAAGAAAATTCGACGGATCGGCGGAGTCGAAAGCCGCGAGCAGGAAAAGTTCCTCGAAGACTTTGAACAACAATGCCGGAGAAAAGCAGAAAATGACGCTCCCTCCGGCGAAGACAACGCGGACGATTTCACCTAGCTTTGCGCCTATCCTATGCACTCTGTCCACGATGGAGAAAACCCATGGCAGAAAATTATTTGGTTACCGGCGGTGCAGGTTTTATCGGCTCGAATCTTGTTGCGGAATTGGTGAAACGCGGCGAGTGCGTGCGCGTGGTGGACAATTTTTCGACCGGCAAGCGCGAGAACCTCGAAGGCCTGATCGGTCGCATCGAATTGATCGAGGGTTCCATCACCGATATGGACGTCTGCCGGAAAGCCGTGGCCGATATGGACTATGTACTTCACGAGGCCGCACTGGCCTCGGTTGCCCGCTCGGTGGACAATCCGGTCGCCTCGGACGAAGCCAACGTCGGAGGAACAATCCGGCTTTTGACCGCGGCGAAAGAAGCTAAAATCAAACGATTTGTCTACGCCGCATCGTCGTCGGCCTATGGCAACGTGGACGCCCCCGCAAAATCCGAGGACATGCCGCCGCGGCCCCTGTCGCCCTATGCCGTCTCCAAACTGGCCGGCGAATACTACTGTCGCGCGTTCTTCGAGGTCTATGGCCTCGAGACCATTGCCCTGCGCTATTTCAATGTGTTTGGTCCCAACCAAGACCCCACTTCCGTGTATAGCGCCGTCATTCCATTGTTCATCACGGCAGCGCTGGACGGCCGCACGCCAACCATTTACGGCGACGGACTGCAGTCGCGCGATTTCACGCCCGTGGCCAACGTGGTGCATGCCAATCTGCTGGCTTGCCGCGCGCCGTCTCGCGCCGCCGGCGAGGTAATCAACTGCGCCCTCGGCCAGAGTACAACGCTCCTGGACTTGCTGGCCGAGATCGGTCGGATTGTCGGTAGAAAGATCGAGCCCAAGTTTGCTCCTCCCCGCCCGGGCGATGTCCGCCACTCGTTGGCCGACTTGCGCAAAGCCAACGCGTTGCTGGGGTATGAACCCATTGTTGCATTCCCCGACGGACTGCGGCACACGTTGGATTGGTATCGCAGTCATCGGGAAAGATGGTAAAAGGATTGCGGGCTGTGGACCCTCTTGGTTGCCTATCGAAACAAGAGGGCGGAAGAAATCAAGAATCCGAACATTCAAATGAAGAGCGAAAAAGACCCGGCGACCGTTCACCCTCGATATTGACCATTGCTTTTTGTATTCTGTGGTTTTATCAGAGAAAAGATTTTTTGGAGGCCACTCCCATGTATCGAAAATCGTATCGCGCGTGGTTCGAGTGCATCAGCGGATGCGGCACCACATATCCGCTCAATGAGGTGGTATATCGCTGCGGCAAATGCGGCGATCTGCTCGAAGTGCGCCATGACATCGAGGCGCTGAAACAAAAAAGCCCCACCTACTGGGCGGAACTGTTCGATCAGCGCTACAAGGGCAACGAATGGCCATACGGCTCGGCTGTCTGGGGCAAAAAAGAAATGGTCTGCCCCAACGTGGCCAACGAAAACGTGGTCTCCATGTATGAGGGCGGCAGCAATGTCTTCTGGGCCGATCGTCTCGGCCATGAGATCGGTGTGGAGGATCTCTGGGTCAAACAGTGCGGCAACAGCCACACGGGCTCATTCAAGGACCTCGGCATGACGGTGCTGGTTTCGATGGTGCGCCAAATGCGCGCCGAGGGGAAAAACATCCCCGCAGTGGCCTGCGCCTCGACCGGCGACACGTCGGCCGCGCTGGCTGCCTATTGCGCGGCCGCCGGCATCCCCGCCATTGTCTTCCTGCCCCGCGGCAAGGTCTCCATCCCTCAGCTCATCCAGCCGCTGGCCAACGGCGCCATTACCTTTGCGCTCGACACCGACTTTGACGGCTGCATGAAAATCGTACAGGAAATCACAGCAAAGGAAAACATTTATCTCGCCAACTCGATGAACTCGCTCCGCATCGAAGGCCAGAAAACCATCAGCATCGAGCTGGTCCAGCAGTTTGAATGGGAAGTGCCCGACTGGGTGATCATCCCCGGCGGCAACCTTGGCAACGTGTCGGCGCTGGGCAACGGATTCCTTTTGATGAAGGAACTGGGCATGATCAGCAAGCTGCCGCGGGTCTGTTGCGCACAGGCGGAGAACGCCAATCCTCTCTATTTGAGCTACCTGAAAGAGTTCATGCACTTTCAGCCGGTGACGGCCAAGAAAACGCTGGCCTCGGCCATTCAGATCGGCAATCCGGTTTCCATCAAAAAAGCCATCCGTGTCCTGCGCGCGATGAACGGCGTAGTCGAGCAGGCCAGCGAGGAAGAGATCGCCGATGCCTGCGCGCGCGCCGACCGAACCGGCCTGTTCACCTGCCCGCATACGGGCGTAGCTTTGGCCGCCCTGTTTAAACTGGTCGCGCGGGGCATCATTAAACCCGACGAACGCGTCATTGTCATTTCCACCGCGCACGGGCTGAAGTTCACGGATTTTAAACTGAAGTATCACCAAAACCAACTCGAAGGGATTACACCACGGCTGGCTAATCTGCCGATCGAACTGCCGGCGGATTTCAACGCGGTCCGCGACCGCTGTTTGAAAGAGATCGAGCGGGTGAGCAAGTAGGAATAGGCCGGATGCAACAGCATCTTCAGCAGGCTCCATGGGCCTGACCGGTCACATCCGACCGATCACCTGACTAATTCCGTCGGTACACTTTACTCCGCGCCTTACCAGATACCAGGAGCGTAGAAAGGATAATCGCAAATGAAAGACAGCGTGCCAAACGAGTCCATCAGAATGGCAACAAAAATCGTCCATTCAGGCGAGGCTCACATGGGAGCCCAGGGCGAACTCATCACGCCGATCGCCCAGAGCGCCGTTTTTTGCTATGAAAACCAGGCGCAGGTCATGCGCTATGTGCGCGACGAGGAGAAACGCTTCGAGTATGCCCGTTACGGCACACCCACCCACGTGGCCGTCGAGCGCAAAATGGCTGCGCTCGAAGGCGCCGAAGATTCGCTCCTATTCGCCACGGGCATGAGCGCGGTCACCACGACCCTGTTCTGTCTGCTGTCCCAGGGCGATCATCTCGTCGTCGTTGAGGATGCATACAAACGCACGCGCGGTTTCTGCACCGAGACCCTTCCCCGCTTCGGGGTCGAATGCACGTTGGTGCCTCCCGGCAACACGCGCAACATGCTGGCGGCCATCCGGCCCAATACAAAAGTCTTTTTTGCCGAATCGCCCACCAATCCCTATCTGGCCGTGCTTGACCTGCCGCCGCTGATTGAGGGATGCCACAAACGCGGCGTCCTGTTGATCATTGATTCGACGCTCGCGACCCCGATCAACCAGCGCCCCATCGAGTTCGGCGCCGACCTCGTCCTCCATAGCATGACCAAATATCTCGCCGGCCACAACGACGTGCTGGGAGGGATTGTCTCGGGCCGCGCGGATATTCTGAAACGCCTGCGCGACTTTCAGGGCGAAATGGGCGGCAGCGCCGACCCCCATCAAGCCTATCTGATCCTGCGCGGAATGAAAACCCTGCAACTGCGCATGGAAAAGATGAACGAAAGCGGCATGGCCGTCGCCAAGTTTTTGGAACAACACAAGAAAGTCGCCCGCGTCTTCTATCCGGGCCTCAAGAGCAGCCCCTATCACGCCATCGCCGCCAAACAGATGTCGGGCTACGGCAGCCTGGTTTCATTCTGGATCAAAGGCGGCGAGGCCGAAGCATTTCGCGTCATGGACGCTCTGCGCATTCCGCGCAACGCTCCCAGCTTGGGCGGCGTCGAAAGCCTCGTGTGCCACCCCGCGTCGCTGACCTACTACAAATCCGGCCGCGCCTTGCGCGAAAAGTTCGACATCCGCGACGAACTCATCCGCTATGCCGTTGGACTCGAGGATGTCGAAGATATCATTGCCGACCTCAACCAGGCACTGGCGCAAATTTAGCGTTTTTGCTCCTCAAACCCTGCCGCTGTGGGCGAAGTGGATGACGATTGCATCGCCGCTGCGCGCCGGCGATAGGCCTCGGCCAACACGGGTTGCTTTTGCGCCTCCCAGTAGCACGACAAATACATGAACCCGCGCGCCTGCCGTCCCATCAACAGATTGACTTCCGCCAAAGGAAACAACACCGTCGCTGGACTCGTCCCCGCGTCATAATACTCCAGATAAAGACGCTCGGCCTGCTCGAGAAGAGGGTGGACATCGGCAATCAAACTCCCGGTCGTTGACCGATCCTTTGCGCCCGCTTTCGACCCGGCGGCCTCGTGCCGTTCGAGCGCTTCCTTCACAAGGCGGTCGGCTTCCAGCCGCAGATATACCGATCGCCGTTCCGCTTTTGGATCAGCGCTCACAAGGTGCGTGACAATGGCAACAGCGCGACGGTGAATGATGCGGCCGGCCGCCAACGCCAGGACCAGAATTGCCGCCCAACAGACCGCTGCGATCCAAAGCCATCGTTTTTCATCCCGGTTCATCCTTTTCGTCCCCCTTGCCGAGCGATTTTCATGCGCACGCGAACGTCGGCTTTCAAGTTGAAGTTGTGCGCGCCGCCCACCGTCGCCATACATTGCCGTTGACTTTTGCGTAAAACACGGCCCCATGTAAGGGCGAATGGTTGCGTACGGATTTCGAAAGGCATCGAACGGCGTGATTCGAATCAGCGGACTCAAAAAACGCTTCGGGCCCAAGGTGGTCCTGGACGGTGTGGACCTCGAAATTGACCGCGGCGAAACCCGCGTGGTCATCGGCCGCAGCGGCGAAGGCAAGAGCGTTCTGCTGAAACATATCATCGGCCTGCTCGAACCCGACGCCGGCATCGTCGAGGTGGATGGCATCCGCCTCGACTGGCGCAAAAAAACGTCGCTCGCCGCCGTCCGCTCCATCGTCGGTATGCTCTTCCAGGGCGCTGCATTGTTCGATTCACTGAACGTTCGCGACAATGTGGCCTTTGCGCTCATCGAACACGGCAAACTCGGCGCGGACGAGATTGACCGGGTCGTCGAACAAATGCTGGAACTCGTCAATCTGCGGGGCATTCAACATCTGAGCCCCGCCGAGCTCAGCGGCGGAATGAAAAAACGCGTCGGACTGGCCCGCGCTCTGGCGTCCGGCCCCAAAGTCATGTTGTACGATGAACCGACAACCGGCCTGGATCCCATCAATGCCGATGTCATCAACAAGCTCATCCGCGACATGCAGCGCAAGCTCGGTATGACCTCCATTGTAGTGACGCACGACATGACCAGCGCCTTTGAGGTCGGCGACCGTATTTCAATGCTCCACCAGGGGCGAATTATCGAGACAGGCACGCCGGAGGAAATTCGGGCTTCATCCAATCCGATTGTCCGCCAATTTGTGCTGGGAACCTCGGAAGGCCCTGTGGAGGCGGAAACTGCAGCAGCAGAGTAGCGGGACGACAGGCTAGCAAGAAGCGAGGCGAAGCACAATGCGAACGCGCACACTGGAAATAATTGTCGGTGCTGTCAGCTTGACCGCGCTGGCGATTTTGATTGCCGTAACAATCAACCTGAAAAAATCCACGGTGTTTTCGCGAAAATATCCGCTGACCGTGTTGTTCAAGGATGTCAAGCGGCTGGCCGAAGGCGCGCCCGTCTACGTGCACGGCGTAGTGCGCGGCGATGTCCGCAAGATCGAACCCAGCGGCATCCAAACCTATCCCGTTCGCGTGACACTGATGCTCAAGGCGGGGACCACATTGCATCGCGGGGCGAAATTCCGGATTGTCTCCGCAGGGTTGATGGGCGAAACCGAAATCGGCATCGAGGACACCAGCCCCACGGCGCCCGTCCTGACAAGCGAGGACGAGATTTTCGGCATCCAGACCATGGATATTCATGAAGTGCTGGCCAAGGCGCCGGCCGTGATCAGCGACATTCAGGAGGCCGTGGCCGGCGTAGCGGCAATCCTGGCCGACGAAAAGAACCGCGAGGCTTTTAGCAATGTTCTTGTCGCGGCCAGCTCGATTACCGGAAAGATTGACCAGGCTCTCGGCTCCAGCTCGGACGACATCACCAGCGCCATTCGAAATATCCGCACCGCCTCCGAGCAGTTCAATCGTCTTATGGTGCGCACCGAAACCATGCTGACGACCGTGAGCAAAGATTTAACGGGCGCCGGCGGCGACCTCGCCCTCATGGTCGCCGACATCCGAACCAGCGCCGCCTCGATGGTCGCAAGGCTGGAAGAGGCTGCGCGCCAGCTCAGCGAGGCCTCGCAAAAGGCCAATCAGCTGATTGCCCTGGCCGAAGACATTCTGTCCGAAAACCGCGGCGATGCCCAGCGCGCGGTTCAGGGGCTGACCTCGACAACGGTTCACCTCGGCCAGATTCTCGCGCGCCTCGATCAAGGCGACGACACGCTGGCTCACGTCTTGTTGGGCGAAAAGTCCTCGTCCGACCTCAGTCAGTCCATCGCCAAGTTCAATGAGTCCATGGACATCCTGCAAAACTGGCTGCGAGGACTGGATCGTTGGTTGACCGGCGCCCCGGACGAACGCCGCCGCGTGGACATTCCCTATGAAGGGGTCACAACAGGAACAATCTCCAGCGGCACCCCTTCAACAAAGCGCAAATAATATGACTGGCGACTCGATTGCATGCCCGCAGGGTTGTGGTGCAAGGGCGGGCGATGCCGCGCGCCAGTCCCCGATGATCCAGCAACCCGTGGCGCGATTCCCGCAGGGGCGAGCGCTTCTCGCTTCGTTTGCCGCGATGGTGGCGGCTTTGGTCTTCCTCGCATGGCAGGCGGCGGTCTTTCCGCAGATCAACGACGATGCACATATAACGTTTCGTGTGGCGCGCCATCTGGCCGACGGCCGCGGCCTGGTGTTCAATCCCGCTGAACGGCGGCAGGTTTCCTCGACGCCGCTCTATTGTCTGCTCTTGGCAGGAACGCGGCGCGCGGTCGGCGCCGAGGTGCCGCAGGCCGCCCGCTTCTGGGAATTTGTTTTTCTGGCCGCCTGCCTATTTCTTCTATGGTGGATGGTTGTCAGGCTTGGCTACGGCCACTGGGCGTGGTTGGTTCCGCTGCTGGCGGCGACCGAACCGGTGGCGGTCTTTTTGTCGCGCGGCATGGAAAGCGCTATGTTCATGATGTTTGTTTTGGCCGCGTTGATTGCGCTCGAACGGCGGCGCGCGGTATGGGCGTCGGCGCTGTTGGCGGGAGCAGTTCTGACGCGACTCGACGGACTGATTGCGTGTACGCTGGCCGGCGCTATTTCCGCACACCAGATGTGGCTTCAGCGCAAAACAACTCTGCAGGAATGGTGGAAAACGCGTTTGCTTCCGGCTGCAGTTTTCGCCGCCTTAGTTTTGCCCTGGTTTGCTTTTGCCACCGTGTATTTCGGCAATCCTTTTCCCGTGACCATCAGGCACAAAATGGCACAAACACAGACGCTGGGCCTCACCCCGTTTGTCATTGGATTTTTGCGCGACTTTGTCTGGGACCCGCGACTCGGTGTGCCTTATCTGCGAATCATCCCGTTCCTAATTGGCACAGCGGCACTGGCAGTGAAAGAGAAACGGCGCTTCTTTCTCGTTGAATGGAGTGCGCTATATCTTGGTGTCTATACCGTCGCAAAAATGCCTTTCTACTTGTGGTATCAACTTCCCCTGTATGTGCCGGCAGTGGCATTGATTGTGGCAGGTGTGGCGGAAATCGAACGCTGGGTGCGCGAGCGCAGCAAAGGCGACTCGTTCGCCAAACGGACGCTACCGATTGCGCTCATGCTGATAATTCTGGCGCAAGCGGCCGTGCCCTGGCCCAGCCTGATCTGGACCGCAATGCAGCCCGATGATTCCCCCCATCGAGACGTCAAACACTATAAAGCCATTGGGCGGTTTCTCGCCGGTTATGCGCAGCCCGACGCTGTCGTGGCCTCGCTCGAGGTGGGATTGATCGCCTATTATTCTAACTGTCGCATCCTCGATCTAACGGGTCTGACCACGCAGCTGTCAGAAGCAGAACGCCGGATGAACCCTTTGGAGTTGGTTCTCAGCAGACAGGCCGATTTTGTAGTCATGGAAAAATGGATTTATGATCGGCAGCCATCGGACGTACGTGCCCGGTTCGAAAAGGAATATGGTCCTGTTGCGAGGGCGCCGGTTCTTGACTTTTCGCACGAGGTCCTGCTATTGGAACGGCGGGATTCGGCAAGGCGCAGCCAACCGCCCCGCGCCTCCTAAAAACATGAACCGGTTTACTCTGTGGGTTCAAACTGTCCCTTTCTTTGGAGCCGCGTATGCGCATTCTTGTTACCGGAGCCAGCAGCCAAACAGGCAGCCTCGCGGCGCGCGCATTGGCGGAAGCGGGCCATGACGTGCGTTGTCTGGTGCGCCGCATGGAAGGGCGCAAATTTCTGCCGCCGCGCGGCGTGCCTCTAATCCAAGCCGACCTCGAACGCCCAGAAAGCTTGCATGCTGCCCTCGAAGGCGTCGAAGCGGTCGCGCAAATTGCACACATCCGCTTTGCGCCGACCCTCATTGCCGCGTGTGAGGCAATCGGCGTCCAACGCGTGATTTTTTTCTCCTCGACCCGCCGCTTCACCCGGTTCGACTGCGAGAGCGCGCGCCAGGTGCGCGACGGCGAAGCAGCGATCGAACAAAGCCAACTGGCCTGGACCATCCTCCGCCCCTCGATGATTTACGGCAGTTCACGGGACAACAACATCTCGAAATTGATTGCCTACTTTCGCCGCCGCCGCCTCTTTCCGCTGGTCGGCGGCGGACACAATCTGGTGCAGCCGGTTTTCACGCTCGATGTGGTAGCAGCCCTGCTCGCGGCCCTACAGCGCCCGATCGCGGTTCGGAAAACCTACACCCTCGCAGGTCCGGAAGCGCTAACCTACCGCCGGATGATCGAGGTAATCTGCGCAGCTCTGGGACAACGCCCCAGGTTCGTTCCCGTTCCCCTTGCACCCATGCTCTGGGCCGCGCGATGCTACGAAAAGATCTCGCGCCGGCCCCGCGTGACCCTTGAGCAAATCCAACGCCTCGCCGAAGACAAGGCGTTTGATATTTCGGATGCCCGGCGCGACCTCGGGTTTTCACCCATCTCGTTTGCCGAAGGAGTCCGGCGCCAGGTCGCCGGCGAAATTGACCGACTTTGGAACCAATCGCCCACATATCAGGAGGGATGAACATGCCATCGCACACAGTAACCCGACGTTCTTTTGTCCAAACCGCCGCGGCCGCAGCCCTCTCCGCTTCTGCAGCCGGCGCTGCTGCCCAGCCCGCCGCCCCACCCGCCATCCCGCTGGGGCTGGACACCTATTCTATCCGCGATACACGCTGGAATGTGTTCCAGATGCTCGACTATGCGGCGCGCCAAAAACTCGACATGATTCAGGCGACATGGGCCAACTTCCAGAGCACGGAGCCGGCCTATCTGGAAAAGGTGAAAGACTACGCCGCGCGGCTCGGCGTCGCTCTCGAAATCGGCTACGGCTGCATCTGTCCTGTTTCCAAACGATGGAATCCCAAACAGGGCGACCCTCGGACATATATCCTGACCGCCGTGCGGGCAGCCAAAATCCTCGGCGCCAAAGTCATCAAGTGCTACGCCGGAAATGCCGACGACCGCACCAGTGCTGAGTCGGTCGCCGCCCAAATCGAGGCGACGGCCAAAGCGATTCGGTCGGTTCGCAATGAGCTGCTCGATGCGGGCCTCCGGATCGCCCTGGAAAATCATGGCGACTTGCTGGCACGCGACGTCAAGGCGGTCATTGATGAGGCGGGCAAGGACATCGTCGGCAGCAATCTCGACACAGGCAATCCGGTCATGGGCGCAGAAGACCCCCTTCGAGCCCTCGAAATTCTGGGCCCCTATGTCATTGCGACGCACATCCGCGATGCGATCGTCTGCGAGCATCCGCGCGGCGCGGTCGCGCAGTGGGTTGCGCTGGGCGATGGCGGGATAGACTGGAAGACGTTTGTCGCGCGGTTTGCAGAGCTCTGCCCCGGTGTTCCGTTTCAACTGGAAATTATCACCGGTACGACAAAAGTTGTTCCCTACCTGGAAGACGAGTTTTGGAAAGTTGCGCCGAACGCCCCTGCATCCGATCTCGCGCGGTTTGTCAGGTTGGCACGGCGCGGCGGTCCTATGCCGGAAAAAATTGCCGCCGCACTAGAAGCGTCGCCCGCGCCGGCATCCAAAACCCCGCAGGCGGACAAACAGCTGGCCGAGGTCGAACGAAGCCTCGAGTATGCCAGAAAGACTCTCGGCTTGGGAATTCGGTGGAAAACGTGAGGCGAAAAAATTATAAATCCATTGAAGCAGTTGCCGTCCGCAACATAAACAAGTGACGTTCGGGCCGGCTTTCTGCATTGGCTTGTGGCCCCAACCAAAAGATCTTCGCTAAACTAAATGGATAGACCTCGCGATGAAACATCACAAGGCGGCCGTAAATTTCGTTTTCTGCCGCTTCATCGAAGGCCACATCAGTGTCGAGGAACCCGTGGGGGTATCGCGGTGGGGCGCCCGGCGTTTTCTCTGGGCGCTCTTCAATTTGGGAACGCGCGGCTGGGCGCTGACCGCCGAGGCACTCGCGCGAGATTTTGGATACGAAAGTCCACTGGCTGCCCAGGGCGTGAAGGCTTTCTTCGAGACCTTGCGCGCCAACTGCCACCTTCCGCGCGTCGAAACGTTCTTCCGCCGATAGAGAATCCTCTTCGGCGAAGTCTGCGGCTATGATGTCGAAAACCCCGCATCCAAGATTCGCGAACTGGCGGATGCGTATTCACTGCCCGATGCAGCGCCCGCCGAAATCCTGTTTGCCCTCCACATCTACTACGCTCTGCTGATGAAATTGCTGGCCGCCTCGGACACGGATGCCTTGCGTCAGGCCGAGGCCGAAATTGACGAACTGGCCGCACAGCTTTGGGGTATCACACCCGCCGAACTTCGCGCCATTCAAGAAGCCCTTGCCGAAATGGAATCGCGCCCCGACGCCGCCGACCCGGACGATCCCCCCGACAACGAAACCGACGATCCCGATCTGTAATCAGCCGCCCTCGCTTATGGCCTCTGGTATCCAAAAACCTGTTGCACGCCTTCGCCGTAAATCCTAAGAACGTGACCAGACAGTTCGCGGGAGGAAATAAAAATGCGCGGAACAACGATTGGAATTGCGATGCTCAATGATGAACGCCAGCACGTCTGGCGGAAGAACAATCCGCTCAACCAGAAGGTCGTCCAGGAGTGGGCGAAGATTTTAAAGAAGCGCCTGAAGAACCTGGATGGCTCGACGCCCAAAATCGTTGTCGGTTCAGAAATCATCACCTCGGTTCGCATGGCGCAAAAGGTCGGCGAAGAACTTGCCCGCGCCAACTGCAGGTCCATCATACTGTGTTACAACGTATGGAATTTCCCATATCTGGTCTGGCCGTTCATTCAAAGCCTCGGGCGCGGCCTGCCGATCCTCAGCTTATCGAACAACTGCGGCGAATATCCCGGCAATGTGGGTCTGTTGGCAACCGACGGCGCGCTCCGCCAGGCCGGAGTGCGTACCCATCGCATTGTCGGAGAGATGGACGACGAGGCGACGATCCAGAAGGTCGTAGACTGGATCCGCGCCGCCCAGGCTGTCACGACGATCCGCAATGAAGTCTACGGTCTTTACGGCGGCCACTCGATGGGCATGGAGACGGGCTTTTATCATCTGACGCCGACACTCAAGTCTCTCGGCACGACCGCCTATCAAATTGACCAGCTGTGGTTGGTGGAAAAGATGAAAACAGTGGACGAGAAGGAAATTGAGCGCGGCTTCCGTTGGTTCGGGGACATGCTTGGCGACCGAATTCTCTATGACGGCAAGATGCTCACTCCCGAAACGCTCAAGACACAAATTCGCCTCTATCTGGCAATGGAAAAGGTCAACGAGGAGCAGGGCTTCGATTTCTGCGGCCTCAAGGGCCAGCGCGAGCTGACCGAATACGTCTGCCTCGGCGACGTGCCCGAAATGCTGATGAACGATCCCTATGACTGGCGCGGTCCCAAGGAGCCAACCGTTTGCGCGACCGAGGCCGACGCCTATGCCGCAATCACCATGCAACTGATGAAATACATCAGCGGCGGTCTGCCAACGCTTTTCATGGACGTGCGCCTCTATCACCCCGACAAGGACTTGT
>JADFCW010000098.1 GCA_017161705.1 Candidatus Sumerlaeota bacterium
CAGAACCGCCCCAAAGCGTACCGCCCGCAACCCCGTCAACCGCTTCGATTGCCAATAGCCGACCGCGATGGCGGCGCCGACTGCAAAACCAAACCACGAGGCCCGAACAATCGCGATCAGCATGCCGGCCAGCGCAGCCAGCGCCACAAGACCGACCAACCGGCGCAATTGCCGCGGCACCGCATCGGTCAGCCAGAGCAGGCCCGCCAACAGTGCGTAGAACGTGCATACGGCTCCATAGTTGTCCGGCTCCGGCAGCGTGCCGTACGGCCGCCCAAAAACAGTCCCGATATAATCGCTGTGGATCATCCCCAAATGCCCAATGTAGAAATTCGTACCCAGCTTGGCGTTGGCCAGACCGGCGGCAATTTGATAAAAACCAAATCCGATCTGGATCAGTCCGATCCACAGAAACCAGCGGAACACAGTAGGCCATGCAACCGGATCATCGCGCACAAGAGTATAGCAGACTATATATAAAACGGCACAGCTGGCAATGAGGATGAAAATCTTTGCACTTTGCTGGGGCACCGGGCTGAACAACATCGAAACGAAATTGCACCCCAGATAGAGCACGAGCGGTGTCAGCAATGGAACGCGATGGAGGCGGATCATTCCCGCCGCGGCCTGCAATGCGGCGATCACAAGCGTTGGACCCAGCAGAATCTGCGCGATTCGTATGCGCGTAGGCCCTACGTAGAACGAGGTGTCCGCCGACTCCAAAAAGATCGTGGCAATCAGCAGGTAAACGCAGCGGATTGGGCGCTGGATCAACCACGCGGCACCGAGAACACCCATAAGCGCAGCCAGCGGGAGCACGGGCAAAGACGCCGAAACCAAACCCGTCATTACGGTTGTCAAAGCAGCAGCCAGCAAAACGCCGAGCCACGACCCAAGCACTGGCAGCGGCCGTTGGGCCGGATCCGGCATCGGGGGAGAAAACGATTCTCGAACAACCATGCACGCCCGCCCTGCTCGCAAACTCGCCATATAACCCTACCGCACGAACATTCCCAAGGTCAATCGCAATTGCGGAGCGATTTCAGAGCGAGCCGTTTGCAAGAAACAGTGTCGAGGAGGGAAAAGCGGCAGCATGGCTGCCGCAGTCCAAAGCGAAGCTTTGCTGCATCAGGGCAAAACGTTTGGAGTGCGGCAGCGCGGCTGCCGCTTTTGCCCGACGTGTTTCGACGCGCCTGCTGAGGCCTGTTGTCCTAACCAAACATGGGGATGCTCCATAAAGATGCATGCCCTGCTTTCGCTAGATCTTTGAACGAAAGAAACTACTAGCCGAAAGACTCGTCTGGTGCAGCGACTACCATTGCTCGTCGGGCGGAAAAAGACTCTGGTGTTTGATGCCCTGGCGGGGCTGCGCCATCCAGTCGGCTACCGTCGTTTTCCAGCGCAAGTAATGTTCGGTCTGCTGGTGCGCCTTGAAATCGTCGGGCGTGCGATAGACCTCGTACAGGAAAAATTGGTTGGCCGGCTCGATGCACTGCGACACATCGAAGCGCACATTGCCCGGTTCGCGGCGCGTCTGCCGCGCGTTCTCCAGCGTCGCCTCGATAAAATCCTTCTCCCGCCCTGGTTTGACCCACACGGTCACACATACGACAAACATGGCCCACCTCCGTATCTCTGTTCTCGCTCCCTCCCCCGTCGCTCCGCTATTCCGGCAAATGCACGACGCGCTGTGTGCTGCCGCGAAGCCGCGCATTGAAGCTGAATTTTTCGCGCGCCGCCCGCTGATACTGCTCTTGCGTGGGTCGCCAATAGAGCATGGCCTCGAATTCCGACTTGGGGCCGATTTTCTCGACCAGCACCTCGCCGATCTTGTTTTCCGGCGTTTGCTTCACGCCAATGTATATATCCACCAGCACCTGCGTGACGGTGGTTTCGCCCTCGTTGGCGACCGTGGCCCCGAGCGGCCGAATGCCTTGCCGCATTTCCTCGAAAGACGGGATTTTTACGTCCAGTTTGCGGGTGGCCAGTTTGCCTTTGGTCAGCACGGTCAATGTCCGCGACGTTACGTTGTTCGTCTCATTGGATTCGGTAATCCGCCCGTCGCTGTCCACACGGAAATACAACACGCGCCGTCCCGCATTGTGAAACGGGTCCCATCGGAACTCGACCGTTGCCGTCTGGCCGGGATCGAGAAACGGAATTTCCCTCGTGGCCGAGACTTCATTGACCATGCGCAGCGGCTGTCCGCCGCGCGCCGGATCGCCCTCGAAAATCTCGACCGCAAAGGGCTTTTCTGCCGGGGCGCCGCCATAGTTGCGGACGGGCACCGTGATGAAGACTGTGTGTCCGTCGGTAGGCCGCGGATCATGAAACGCAATTTCGTTGCCGCGATCGCGAAAAACTATCTGGTCGCCGAGAATCACCAGATCCGGAAAGTCGCCGGGAGAAATCGCCTGACGGATTTCCAGCTCGGCTATTTGCGACGCGGCTTTGTCAAAGTAGCGGAGCGCGAGCTGGTATTCCCGCGGCAGGACCGGTTTGTCCAAGGTCCGCAAGAACACTACGGACCGGACCTCCGACGGCAGGAGCGCGCCGATGAATTGCACCTGCGGCGACGTCTCCCCGTCCCGCAGCTCCACCGTCACGCTAGTCGCATCCTGGGCGCCTGTGCATCCGAACGTTGCCGTACTGCGACGCTCGAAACCCGCTCCGGCGGGGGTCAGCGCCGTGGCGACGGGAGCCAGCCCCGCATCCACAGCGGAGGGTTTGTTTTTATCCACGACCGCCAGGTCGCGCGTCTTGCGGCGGCTCTCCGGCGCGGGCGTTCCAATCGCACCGGCCGGGCCGGACAACTCGGCCTCCAACCGAACAAATCCTGCGGCCGGCTTCCAGGGAAACGTGTAATCTTTATGCTCAAGACCGGCCAGCGATACTGCGGACCGGCCTATCAGTGAGCGGCCGGTGCGCCGCACTTCGTGGACGTCGAGCCGTGCATCGGCCGCCGGAAGCAGCGAGCGGTTGGTCACCGTGCAGACCACGGTGGTGGGCTCGCCCCCCCGAATCGCCGTCGGCGGTGTTTGGGTTTCCAAGCGCGTAACGGCCACATCAGGCCGGACCACGTTGAGACGCGTCCACCCGAGCGCGTCGCGCCGGGCAGCCTCGTTCCAGATATACGCGCGAACGGTCCAGCTGCCGGGCTCATCCGTTGGAGGAACCATAATGCGGCTCACAAAGCGGCCGTCCGGCGCAAATGTCAGCGGCGCCGAGAACCGTTCTTCATCGCGCGGAGTAAACAAGGCAATTTTGCCCTGTTGCCGCGGTCCCAGAGGGGCTTGCCCAGAGACGCGGACTTGGCCGCCAATTGCGGCGTCGAGCACGCGGCGGTCGGCCTCGACTGCAAACGCATTGTCGGGAAATTGCAGCGGACACGCCGGCTCGCCGAGAAATAGAAACATCTTGACCAGCTCCGCCATATCGCCCGGATAGCGCCGGAGCACATACCGCGCCTGGGTCAACGTCACAATGTCGCCGAGGTTGCGGAGGCCTTCCCAATACAGCGCCTGGTGCAACTCCTCGGAAAACCGCATGTGCGTGTTCGGATCGCCGGGGCCGGAGGGCACAAACAGCCCGATGGCCCCACCCGTCGGGCAGCGCATGAAATCCTCGGAGATGCACAGGTTCCACGGCGGGTCGGGATAGTCAATGGCGCCGCTGTTGCATGTCAGATTGACAATGAACGGCAGGCGGTCTCCGTTGCGAAGCAACCGGATGTCGCTGTTGGGTGAGTCGCCGCCGAACCAGATGCGGGAGTTCGACCAAATGTTGGGCGAGCCGTGGCCGTTGTAAGAGAGAAAGGCAGTGCCTTCGTTCAAGATGTCGAGGATGCGTGTCGTGGTCACCGGGCTGACTTTGGCGCGGTCAGCCTCGACCACCTCGGGCGGCAGATAGAAATTGTCTTCCCACGGCATTTCTTCCAGAAAGAGGCGCTGGCCGATCAACGCCGGCGGCCGCATCTGACCGCAGAGCTTTTCGGCGTCCTCGCGGAACGCCCCCCCCTCGTCGGCGATGTAAGTAGCGCGGGCCCGCCACAGATCAAACACAGGCCGGTCGCGATAGCGCACCACCTTCTCGATGACGGTTTTGGCATCCTCGCGACTGTTCACCGAGAGCCGTCCGAGGATGATGTCCGGAATTTCATCCGGGCCGCACAAGGTGGTGAACCAGTGCTCGGAAGCCCATTTTTCCTGCCGCGTGCCCCGCTGATAGGTGTAGGTGGGGACGAAATTTTTCACTGCGTTGCGGAAGTCGCCGCGATAGTCGCTGGTGCTGTCGCCGACCAGCAGCACGTAGGCGGGGCCGCCGCCCGGCCAGTGTCTCAGCGCATGGGCCAAAAAAGCCTTGATGGCCGTCGGTCCGGAAAGGCCCCACGAAAACGAGGCATACACGCTGTCTATGTCCACGACCCGTACCCGCCAGCCTGCCGCACCCAGCGATTGGACAAGAGGCGCAAGCAGATCGAGGAAGTCGCGGTGGGAAATGATCAGATAGTCCACCGGCGTAGATTGCGTGCTGACGTCCGTCCAGTCGCGCGTCAGTTCGACCGTCGGCGTCGAAATATCGTCGAGCGACAAGATGCTATAGACAGCCTGGCGCCTTTCCTGCTGCCCGAAATGCAGTGTGCCGTCGGCGTCGCGTTCATGCGCAATGACCTGCGGCCGCACCGGATCGCCCACGTCCAGAATGATCGGCCGGGCCAGTCGGCTGCCGCGCACGGCGTAGTGCCGCCACCCGATGGACGTCGGCGGGTCGGCTGAAAAGGTGAACCCACCTTCGATTCCCTCGAACCGGCGGCGATAGTTGGCGACCAGCCGGTCGAAGTAGAGGCTTTCGCCCGCGGGTATCCGGCCGGGCGAAAAGCGAATCTCCAGCGTGTTGGATGTTTCATGCAACAGTGCATTGGCCATTGCGATCCGTTTCGTGCGGTCTTTCGATTCCTGGAGCAAGACCGTATGGGGACTGCCGCCGTTGATGCGGACTTCGAGCTGCGCGGGCTGGGTCAGCTGCGGCGAACTCATATAGAACGACACGTCGAAATAGGTCTGCCCGGTGGAGTCGGCCAGACCGGGCAGCGAGAAGGTTGTCGCCGTGAACCATGCTTTGGTTTCCGGCGCGCGCCGCATCAGTGCGGTGATCGAGGCCGGCTGATCGGCAGGCGGAATTTCGCCCCAGACCCAATTGAAATCCAGAATGGTGAGAAAATTGTCCGCGTGAATGATCAGGTCGCGGTCCTGCTCGATGACCAGTGCTTCGGGAAACGTCGGTTGGGGCGGCAGATTCCGCCAGGCAGGCTCGACGCATGTCTCGGCCATCCGCACGGGTTTACTCTGGCGATCCTCGGCCAGCCAGTAGCAGTTCGTGCGTGTGTATTTGCTGTCCGACGGCGCGCCGTAGAAGATCAATTCGCCGCCCGTAGTCTGGCCTGTCTCGCGGTGCAGATACAGCGGAGTCGGCTGTCCGCAGTAGTGCAGTTGCACATGATCGAGTTGCAGCGGTGCACCTTGCGTCAAGCGCGCCAGCTCGCCGAGGTTGAGCCGGTATAAAGCCCTTCGATCCACGCTGAGCCGCAGGAGGGGTCGTTGGTTGCCGCCGGCCAGCCGTGCGAAGGTCAACCCGTCGCGCGGTTCGGGAATCTCGCCTTCGGGCGGATGGGGATCGGCGTAAAGACCGATGGCATCCGGATTGACTACGATCCGCGACAGCACGGCGGCATAGCCCTGATCGCGGCGGCGGACGATGGCGTCGTCGAATCCGCCCGCCGGCCGATACGGCGGCTTCCAGCGATAGGCCCAACGCATTTTTGTAATGCGGTGGTTGACATTCGGGCCGTGCAGAAGCGGAGTAATCCGGATTTCTACCAGGCGATAGTGACGGAGGTAACCGATCTCTTCGCTGGCGAACACGCGGCCGCGTTCGATCGGGTGGGTATTCATCCACTGCGCAGGATTGGTCAGGCTGTCGCTGGTGACGGCGAGCGGGGAAATCAGTTCCGCCTCGGCTTCGATAACATCGGGCTCCAGCGTGCGGCCGGGCGGCACCAGCACAAGAAATTTACGCGGCTCCTGATCCTTGGCCGGCCATTCGTAGAGCAACTCGAGAAAGTCGGCTCTCGAGACCGCCGACGTGGGTTGGTCGCACAAGCGATTGACCGATGCGGTGGCGGCAGCGAAGGGGACCGCGCCGAGACCGCCAGCGAGAAGAAAGAAAATTCGGAAAGCGAATGAACATCTCCGGGTGCTACACGTCAACCATTCTATCTTCCGCGTCATAGATTCTTTCCCGTCGTCGGTCCATTCGCGCGGCCTCGGCTTACAGCGGCACTTCGACCTGGCTGAGCACTTCCTGCAGGATTACCTCGTCGTCATGCTGACCGATCCCCGTTCCTTCGAAAGTCTGCGCCACCTGAATGCGGTGAGCCCAGACCGGGCCGATCATTTCCTTGATGTCGTCGGGGATGACGTAGTCGCGTCCGTGCACGTAGGCGCGCGCCTGGGCGCTTTGCCGCAGAGCCAGCGCCCCGCGCGTGCTCACGCCCAACTCGATTTTCGGCGACTGCCGTGTGGCCTGCGCCGCCCGAGTGATGTAGTCCAACAAGTCGTCGTCCACTTTGACGTGCGTGACCGCTTCCTGCATGGTCACCACCTCGTCGGCGGTCAGTACCGGTTCAACGTGCGGCACATGTCCAAGGGCCTTTTGCTCTTTGAGAATCACAACCTCGTGCTCCTGGGACGGATAGCCCAGCCGAATGCGCATGAGGAAGCGGTCCATCTGGGAGCGCGGCAGCGGGAAGGTTCCGTGAAACTCGATCGGATTCTGCGTGGCAATAACCAGAAACGGCTGCGGCAGGGTATGGGTGATTCCGTCTATCGAGACCTGGGCAACGTTCATCGCCTCCAGGAGCGCCGACTGCGTCTTCGGCGTCGTGCGGTTGATCTCGTCCGCCACCACGATGTTGGCGAAGATCGGACCGGGCTTGAACTGAAACTCTTTCTTGTCGCGATCGTAAATCGAAACGCCCAGAATGTCCGAGGGAAGTAGATCGCTGGTAAACTGAATGCGCCGAAACGAGCAGCTGATCGAGCGCGCCAGAAGCTGCGCCATGGTTGTTTTGCCCACTCCCGGAACATCCTCAATCAGAATATGCCCCCGCGCCAGCAATCCGATGATGATCATTCGGATGCTTTCCGACTTGCCTTTGATGACCGACGCGATGTTGGCCTCGAGCCGGGCTACCGTTGCGTTCTCGCTCTTTCGCGCCATAGGTTGCTCCAGATTTCTGCGGAAAAAACCGCTGTCGCGCTCCCTTGCCCGCGCATGCTTATCACCCTATGTGCTGCAACGCCCCCGCACCGTCAACCCAAAACATCACCGCCCGCTATCTCTCCCCCCTCGAGTGATCTTTGTCCACCTTCGGCATCCAACGATCAATTCGCTTGCACAGTCTGAAACAACGGAAGTATATACAGACGGCTATTGCCTAAAGTGGCCTGTAGCCGCGACCAAAAACCCACAAGATAACTATATCGAAATAAAAGATTCGAACGGGGGGGGCTAGAAAAGGCAAGGCCATAACTTGTCGTGCGATGAACTCTTACTGCAAAGCGGTAGCACGGCTGCCGCACTCCAAAAATTTTGCCTCGGAGACTTCCGATACGGCAAAGCGGTATGCGTTTGCTTTGGACTGCGGCAGCTATGCTGCCGCTTTTGCCCGACAAGGTGCAACGCACCCAACGTGGCCTGTAGTCCTAACCAAACACGGGATACTCCATAAAGATGGATACACTCCGGGTAGTCTTTCAACAAGGGGATCTGCTGCACAGGAGAACAATCTGGTGAGGTGTAGAACATCATGGAACGATTTCGCATATCGCGCCGGCGCTTGCTGACGGCAGGCACGGGCATGGCTGCAATATGGCCCGTTCATCCGGCTCAGCCCTTTGTGGGCCTCGGGAAAAGCCCAACAAGCACCGTATTGATCCCAAGATCATTTCCCGACACCCCGCCGATGCCTCCAACCAATAATCCCGCTGCCGCGCTTGGTCTGGCGTGGACCCAAAGCATCCGCTGGGCCAATGTTGTCAGTATTGCCGAGGTGAACGGCCCGACGCTCGAAGCGCGCTTCGCCGCGGCCCAGGATGCGGTGGCCGCCAAAGGAGGCGGCGTCGTATTCTTCCCGGCAGGGGTCTATCGCTTCAGCGACTTCATCGCCCTGAAGGACGGCGTGGTGATTCGCGGTGCCGACCCGCAAGGATCTCCCTCGGCAAAAGATGACGCGTACGATCTTCCCACCCGGTTTGAGTTTCCAAAATATGAGCCCGAATTCCACGGCGAAGGCACGCCTATTGACACCGCGTTCAAGGGCATTCGACTCGAAAACCCTGCCAAAGCTAGTTGCTGCGGCGTGGTCCACGTGGCGATCAACCGCGGTCACATCCATCTGGGCGAAGGCCCGGATCATCAATGCGGACGCAACCGCATTGTCTATGGTTGTGTGCTGCGCAATGCGGCCGCGGCCGACCCCGCCATTCCCGATCGGGCAATCGTCCAGCACGCATGGCAGCGCTTCACCGCGCGGCACCACGCGGCCGTTCACGTGTGCACGGCCGAAAACGTTCTTGTCGCCAACAATCGTCTGCCATTTTCGGGCGACGACAACTTTATGATGAAGGGCTATATTCTCAGCGCGGGAAAGGACCGGCCCCTTGTCCCCCATGATGTGGTATTCGATTACGACAACCGGCCCGGTTTATATATCAATAACTTCGCCATCGGCGGCCAAGGCGGAAGCGGCGGCGACGGCACCCCCGAAACTCACCCCTACGGATTCCGGAAAGGCATTGTCATCCGCGACAACTTCATCTGCTGCACAGGCCGGAGCGCCATTGCCTTCTGCGGCGACGGTGTCGTTTGCGCCGATAATGTCGTGCATTTCAAACCGAAAATCCCTCGCCCTACCGTGACCGGGAAAGAGGTCTCGCGCGGGTCCTCGACCAACGACAACCGCGCCGTGCAAATGCGCGGATGGCGCTGGACCGTCTCCGGCAACACCTACGAGGTCTATCGCAATGTGGCCGCGGACGGCAAATACGAGATCAACGACGGTGAAGGCCTCATGCACGAGGATCACGTCAACTCGACCGTGCTCGATAGCCGCCTGATTCACAACAAAGGCAATGCATATCTGGCGATTTTTAAAACCGGCGGTATTGACGGACTGCTCGTGGAGGATAACGACATCCGGACGCGCGGGGGCATTGCAGCCATTTACGTTGTCGCCGACCGCAACTCCGGCCGGTTCGCGTGCAGAAATGTCCAGATCCTCGGCAACACCACCTCCGGCAGCGGGATCGAGATCGCCGGCCATCCGGCCGAAAACAATCTCGTCGCCAACAATGTCCACATCGGCCCCAATGGCCGTCTCGTCAATCGCGCCCAGGCCCGGCTGGAAAACAACAGGGGCTATACCGTTGTGGGAAAATGAACATGCTAATATAACTCCCACCGCCGAGCGCGCGTCCGATAGTTGGGATCGAGGTAGATCGTGTCGCTATACACGAAAGACAGATTTCCCGCCGCGTCGCGATATTGCACATAGACGATTCGCAACCCAGTCCCCGAAAGCAGGTTCCACGCTTTCTGTGTCGAAAACGGCTGCCATGTGCCCCACGTCGTTCCGTCGTTGCTGAAGCGCATTTGCACACTGCCGCTGCCCGTGTCCGAAGCGGTGAGACGGAGGGTCACCGCCGCGAGGGATGTTGTGGCGGCGCCGTCGTTGATCACGATGCTGCCGGTTGGTGCCACCGTATCCAGCTGAATCGTGTCCGTGAAACTGCCGGAGATATTCCCGACGGCATCGTAGAATTGCACATAGACGGTTTTCAGCCCGTCGCCGGCAGCCAAAGTCCACGCCTTGCTGGTCGTGTAAGATTCCCATGCGCTCCAAACGGTCCCGTTGTTGCTGAAGCGCATCAGCGCCACGCCGCTTCCTGCATCGCTCGCGGATACCGTCAGTGTCGCCAGGAGAGTATTGGTCCATGCCGCGCCGGAGTTGATGACAATACTGCCGGCAGGGGGAGTGGTATCCAGACGAATCGTGTCAGTGTAGGCAGGCGAAACATTGCCGGCAGTATCTTTGAACTGCACATAGACGGTCTTGATTCCGTCGCCGGCGGAAAGCGTCCACACTTCGGCCGTGGCGTAAGCCTGCCACGCGCTCCATGTAGCGCCGTTGTTGCTGAACCGCATCTGGGCCACCGCGCCGATGTTGTCGGTTGCCGACAGTGTCAGACCGACAAACGGCGTATTGGTGGCGGCCGCGCCGCCGGCGATGACAATACTGCCGGTCGGGCCGGTCGTGTCGAGAAGAATACTATCGCCGTGCGCGGCCGATTCGGTTCCGTTGCTGTCTTTGAAGCGGAAATAGACGATTTTAGTTCCATCGCCCGGCGACAGCGTCCACGGGGCGCTACTCGCAAAGGGCTGCCACGCGCTCCAGGCCATGCCGTCGTTGCTGAATTGCATCTGCGTGACCGGTGCGGTGCTTTGCGCCGAAAGCGAAAGCGTCACGGCCGTGCGTGTGGTCAGCGGCGCGCCCGAATCAATTACGATACTGCCGCTGGACTGCCCGACCGACAGCGTGCCGAGCGCCGACCACCACGACCACCTGTCCGTGCTGTCGCCGTGCCGCACGCGCAGCCAGTAGGTCCCCGGGCGCAGCACGCCCGCCGGAATCGCGGCGGATGTCAGCCCCTGCGTGGTGATTCCACTCGACCAGTCGGGTTTCAGCTCATTGCCGCCGGCGCGTGTGGCAATCCACTTGGACGCGGCGTGGGCATCCCCGTTGGGATCGCTGAAAGCCGACGATTGCAAAAGCACGGGCGACCCAGCGCTCACCACCAACACCGGCGGCGGTGCAGTCAGGGTCGGTGTCGCCGGAATATCGGGGTCCCAGCAGGTGGTGGCCGGCCATGCGGCGGCGCGTTCGAGCCACCAGGCTCTCAGCGGGTTGGTCAGCCAATTGATCCGGTTGCGTATCCAGTGTTTGATGTCGTTGAGACGGACATCAATGGCGATGGGGCCGTAGGTTGGGCTGGTCTGCGTGATCGGCGGGAACTTGCCATGGAACGGCGGCGGGGGCGGTGTTCGGCGGTCGAGGTTGGACCAGGTGAAATTGTCATCGTCGGGGCCGGTCTGAGGAGCATAGTCCCAGCGGTCGCGGTCGGCCTCGGAGATTTCGACCAGCAGGTTTCGCCATTCGTCGAGCTGGGGGAAAAACTTTTCTTCACAGAACAGAAGTTGGATCACCTCGCGCAAACGGTTCTTGTATGCGATCTCGAACGCCTGAAATTCGGGCGAGCCGCCCGGATCGAGTGCATACCGCCGAATCACGCGGTCGCGGAACGGGCTGCTGCCTGCGCCGTGGTCCGTCCCGAACGTCAGGTCCACGTCCCAGAAGGTGAACTCCCATTTGCCCGTGGCTGAATTGTGATAATAGTAGTAATTCTTACCCGTCCCGACGCCGTCGTAGGTCGTAGTGTCGTAGAGATCGCCATGATGGATGCAGTCAATAATGGCGCGGCAGGAAAAGTAGGAATCGAGATCGAAGTTTTGTTCCCACCATTGCCTCGTGGGTGTCGGATAGCCGCTCTTGGGGCCGTATTGCCGCCGGAACTCCACGATGTCGTTGGCCGGCAGCGAACAGTCCACGGCTTCCTGATCCCAGGGCGGCTCGCCCGGAGCAGCGCCGAACGAGTCAATCTTATACAGGTTCCCCGCCGGCCGGTTGTTCATTTCCAGCAGGCTCTCGTCCATTCCCTGAACGGCGAGAAACAGCCCGAAGAAATCGCCCGCATACTGATTGGCGCCCGTCTCGCCGGCCTCGTCCACAATGCGGTAGTGGATCCACGTACACTCAGGCGCAATGCCGCCGACCTGCTGCAGGAGCCAATAAGCGGCGCGCTCGACAATGCCCGCCTCGCCCCGTTGCGAGTTGGTATGGTAGCCGCGCCCCAGCGGCGGGGCCAGCCACAGCCACGAGGGCACATTGCCCGGCGGCTGGAAACACGACAACAAGTTGAGCGTGCGCAACTCCGACTCATACCTCGTCCCATCGTTGCGGATGAACTCGAGCCGATGACCCCGATTGAACCGAAACTTCCACATGCGCTTCTGGTAGCGGTATCGCCACGTGCCCCCGCGCATCCGATACCGGATGTGGTCATACACCTTGCCATTGAAGTAGACTGTTCCATACCACTTGAACTGCCGGCGCTCGATCTTGTCGGTGATCGTGACCGATTGTGCCTCGCTGGTATCGGCCGCATCGGCGATCAGATGGAACACCGGCACTTTGGTCAGGACTGTGTGGGTTCGCGCCGTGCATGTAGTCCATGCCGGATTCGGCGAAGCGACATAGTTGGGCACGCCGTCATAGACAAACCGCGCGTAGTTCGGCTCGCTGTCGTCGGGATAGGGCACGGTAGTTTTCTGCCCAGCGCCGTCCTGCGCGGCCACGCGGTAACGGACCAGCGTGCGATGTGGCTGCGCGGGAATCGTGGCGACATAATAGGTCGGCGTCGTGGCCGGCGCCATCGCCACGGCCGTCCAGCTGGTCTGATAAGCGGCATCCCCGAGCCGGATGTAGCGGCCCGGGCGGACGATTTGATACTGGAGGACAGTCGAAGCGATGCCGTCGGCGTCCGTAATTTTCGCGCGCACCACAATGGGGTCGGCTGAGGTGGGCTGATCGGGCGACGTGTCCACATTGCGAATGTATGGCGGTGTATTGGACGCCCAGACAGAATTGCGCGCACCGGGCGTGGCGTAAAAACCGGGAACGCGCACTTCGGTATAAAAACCGGGCGGGGCCGCCCCTTCCGGCTGCACAAAATCGTAGGTCGCCAGGTCCGAATTCGGCACCGTATTATCGTAGGAACAAACGGCAAAGCCAATCAAAACCGAGCTGTTCATTGTGATCGTCGTTGCCGCCACCTGCGTCCAGCCGCCGCCCGTGTCGGCCTCGGCGATGAAACGGTTGCCGATGCGCGTCAGACGCAACGGGACGGGACCGGCCGTGGCGGGGCCGGCGATGCTGGCAGCGCTCCCGCCGGTTGCTGCGCGGTAGAAAAAATTGACACTTCCGCTCCAGCGCAGATGAATGCAAACATATTTGCTGTTGTTAGCCGTGGACTCGCGGATCATAATGCCGCCGAGAGCTGCGGCATAGCCGCCGGGATTGGCCACGCGCGCCACCTCGGCCTCCAGTGAACCGTCCCCGGTCAGCGTGGCATACGAAAAATGAAAATTGTCGGTCGTGCCCCAAATGTCGGAACCAGAGCCCCAGACGCGCCAGGTCTGCGTGCCGGAATCATAGCTGTGGCCGCCGCCGGGAGCCGTCCCGATGTCCACAGAATTGGTTGGCGACCACGCCGTAGGCGCGCCGCGAACTCCCGCGCGGAGCACCATGCCCGGCCGCAGCCCCTTGGCCCAGAACGACAGCGTATATTGCGCGCCGCCGAGCGTAAGCGGTGCGCACTGCTGCCAGACCTGCCCGCTGAACGCCCCGCCGGCGCTGTTGGCCGACAGCCGCAGACACGCCCCCCCGGCGTAAGCGTCGGCCGTTGTTCGCGCTGAGGCGGCATGGTTTCCCGCGGCCGTCCATTGCAGCGGCGAAGCGGTCTCGAAACTGCCGTTGAGAATGTAATTGGCCGTCGGATTGAGCGTCTCGCGCAACTCGACCTCGTCAATGAGGCATTCCCCCGCGCTGTCGAGATAGAAATACACCTCGCGGCTGGCTGGAATGCCCGTTACCTCATAGCGCCGCCAGGTGGTGCTGATCCAATTGGCCGTGGCGGCACGCCATGCCCCCGCCGAAGTGTTGTCGTCGTCGGGATTGATAAGTTCGAGCGACGGCCCGCCGCCGTCGGGGGAAATCGGCCACGGTCTCTTGTCGTTGTAGCGCACCACATCAATTAGCGTGGATGCCGCATTGACCAGCCGGATATCCTCGCCGTCGTTGGCCAATTTGCCCGACCACGGCCCCAGCAGCGCAATGCTGGGCGTGCTGTAGTAGCTCAGGAAGGCGGGAATGTTTTCGCAGACGACCAGATAGCCTCGAGGCGGGAGAACAGTGCCGGCGGGAAAGGTATAGGCCACGCCCTCGGAAAACCGCCAGCCGGCGAGGTTGACCGGCTCGGTTGTGCTGCGATTGTAAAGCTCGATAAACTCCTCTTTCTCGCAGTCGGTGTCGGGATGATACATGATCTCGTTGATCACGACATCGCTGTCGGCCGCGCGGGCGGAAAGCACCGGCGGAAGGAGAAACGCAGGAAGAAGCAAAAACGCAACGGTCAAAACTTTCATTCTGGATCCATTGATTGCCTCAGATATCCTCTCTTTGCGGCGGCCCCCCGCACCTGGTTAGGATATATGATTAGGAAACACGTATCTGTCAACCGAAAGACCTGTACCGCCGCCGGCGCTGCTGGCGTATCCGGAGATTCCTGCTGCCTGATTCTGGAGCACCTGCCGGCACGCCTGCGCTTACTTCCTACGGCGTGAACGGCTTGGCGATATAGTTCCAATTTCCCCGGCCCGCGGCTTTTCACGTCACATCCATCGCGGCCTGCGGCCGCAACCAAAAAAGATCTTCGTACACTTGCTAGTCTTAAGATAAAAAATTCCAAGGCGGCCGAAAAAGCCGGGATCATCGTTTGTCTTGCGATGAGCGGACAATGCAAAGCGGCAGCATAACTGCCGCACTCCATAAGTTTTGCTTGAAAACCTTTGCTTTGGACTGCGGCAGCATGGCTGCCGCTTTTGCCCGACAAGTTTCGGCGCACCGATCGTGGCCTGTGGCTACAACCAAACATGCGATGCTTCACCAAGATGCATGTATTTTAACAAGATCTTTAAACGAAAGACTCCCAAATTTTGGGTCTGAACTCTGTGCAAGGTTTTGAAGCCGGCCGGCTCGTGGGATTTTTTTCTGGACGGACGTGGCGAGTATGGGATTATCCTCGCAAGAAAGGGTTGCAAGACGCGCTCACATCGCCGTCAGGAACTCTCCAGCGAAGCCGCTCGCAAGGGTGATACAATGAAAAAGCTTCTGGTTTCCGTCATCGCCGCAGGGCTGGTTTTTCTTGCGGCTTGCCGCGTCGTTCCGGTGCCCAGCACATTTGTCCGCACCCCGAAAGTCAAACCCGGCGTCGAAGTCCTGCTCGAAAAGCGGCTCGACCTCATCCGCGGCAAACGCATCGGCCTGATTGCCAATCCTACATCGGTGGACAGCCGCTTGCGCAGCACGGCCGACCTGTTGCGTCAATGTCCGGCTGCCAAACTCGTTGCGCTCTACGGCCCTGAGCATGGCGTTCGCGGCAACGCACAGGCGGGCGAGTATGTGCCTTTCTACCTCGACAAACAACTGGGCCTACCCGTTTTCAGTCTCTATGGCCAGTCGCGCAAACCCGCCCCGGGTATGCTGAAGAACATTGATGAATACATGCGCACGTTTGACACCAGCAAAGACAAAAAGGAACTGGCCCCCGAAGGCGAAATGCTTCACGACATCGAGGTCATGGTCTTCGATCTCCAGGACGTCGGCGTCCGTGTCTATACCTACGCGGCCACTATGGCGTACGCCATGCAAGCGTGCGCCGAGGCGGGCATCCCGTTTATCGTGCTCGACCGCCCCAATCCGATCAACGGCCTCACCCTGGAAGGCCCGATGCTCGAATACCCCAAATTCAGTTCGTTCATCGGCTTGTATCCTGTTCCGCTGCGCCACGGCATGACCGCCGGCGAACTGGCGTTGCTGTTCAACGACCGTTTTCTGCCGCGCAGGGTCAACCTCACGGTCGTGCCGATGGAAGGCTGGCGGCGGAATCTCTGGTTCGATCAGACCGGCCTGCCGTGGGTCATCCCCTCGCCTAATTTGCCGACGCTCGAGACCGCAACCGTTTATCCGGGACAGGTTCTGTTCGAGGGCACCAATTTGTCGGAAGGGCGGGGAACGACGCGGCCGTTCGAACAATTCGGCGCGCCGTGGATTGACGGTTATGAGCTAGCCCGACGTCTCAATGCGCTGGGTTTGCCCGGCGTGCAGTTTCGCGAAGCGTGGTTCACGCCAACCTTTTCCAAACACCAGGGGCAGTTGTGCGGCGGCTGCCAGATTCATGTCACCGACCGGCAGCGCTATCGCTCCGTGGCCACTGCGCTGCATATTATCAAAACCGTGCGGGAAATGTATCCCGATCAATTCCAGTTCCATGCCGCATACTTTGATAAAGAGCTGGGAACCACGGAGGTGCGGCTGGCGATCGAGAGGGGAGTCGAGGTGACTGAAATTGTCCGTCGCCTTCAACCCGACCTGGCCGAGTTTGCCCGCCAGCGCCGTCCCTATCTGCTCTATCCGTGACAGCCGCCGGTCCGCTCGGTTGCCACACGGTGTATTGTCTCATTAAAAAGCACCAAGCTTTTCTTGACAGAGCCAACGGATGTGATGTGCTGATGTTGCATCGGGAAGGGCGGCAGGGATACTTTGAATGGGCGAAAGGAGTTAGTTATGTCACACATCACGCGTCGCAATTTCGTCAAAGGGTCGCTGGCGGCGGGCGCCGCGTTCGCCATCAGCAGCACCAAATCGTCAGGCCAGATCATCGGCTCGAACGAAACTATTCTTGTGGGCGTCGCCGGCATCAACGGACGCGGCAATTCCCACATCAGCGCCTTCTCCAACATGAAGAATGTCCGCGTCGCCTACTTGATTGATGTGGACAGCCGGCTGTTCAAGGGCCGCGTCCAGAAGCTCGAAGAGAAACAAGGCCGCGCTCCCCAGTGTGTCCAGGATGTCCGCAAGGCCCTCGAAGACAAGGACCTCGACGCCATTTCGATCGCCACGCCCAATCACTGGCACTCGCTCATGACGATCTGGGCGTGCCAGGCCGGCAAGGACGTGTATGTCGAGAAACCTCTGAGCCACAATGTCCACGAAGGCCGCATCGCCGTCGAGACCGCCCGCAAATACAACCGTATCGTTCAGCACGGCACACAAAGCCGCAGCGGCAATCTCGGCGAGGTGATTCAGGCGCTCTGCAAGAAGGGGATCTACGGCAAATTGCTGGTGGCCCGCGGGTTGTGCTACAAACGCCGCAACAGCATCGGCTTTAAAGAGCCCAAAGAACCGCCGGCGGAACTTGATTTCGATATCTGGCTGGTGCCGGCCCCCAAGCAACCCTATCACGAAAACCTCGTCCATTACAACTGGCACTGGTTCTGGGATTTCGGCAACGGCGACATCGGCAATCAGGGCGTCCACGAAATGGACAAGGCCCGCTGGGGCATCCCCGGCGCCACGCTGCCGACCAGCGTCATCTCTGTCGGCGGACGGCTAGGCTACAAGGATCAGGGCGAAACCGCCAACACGCAAATTGCTATTCTGGAATATGGCGATGTCCTATTGATGTTCGAGGTGCGCGGTCTGCCCAGCGCCAAAGATGCGAAGGAAATGGACAAATACTTCGGCCAGGGCGTCGGCAACACCTACCACTTCGAAAAAGGCGTCGTCGCCGGCAACCGCTTCTATCCCGACGGTAAAGGCGAGGGCGAAAAACTCCCCGTTCTCGAGCTGCCGGAGCGGCCGGAAGGCGACCACTTCGCGAACTTTATCGCCTGCATGCGAAGCCGCAAAGTCGAAGACCTGCGCGCCGACGTCCTTGTGGCTCACTACTCCTGCGTCCCTATTCACCTCGCCAATGCGTCTTATCGTCTCGGCGAGGAAGTGCCTTTCACGACCGAGCCTAAAGGCTTCGAGGGCAACAAGTGGGGGATCGAGGCGCTCGAGCGCATGGCCGAGCATCTAAAGAAAAACGGGCTGGATCTCAAAGAGACCACGTTGCGCGTAGGGCCGAAACTCACGTTCGATCCGAAGACCGAGAAGTTCACCGGCCCCTTGGCCGACAAAGCCAACGCGTTGATCACGCGCAAATATCGTCCGCCCTTCGTCGTGCCCGACAAGGTCGTATAGGAGCGCGTGCGGAGCACTTATACCAGGAAATAAAAGCGGGGATAGGCTGGAATCGCCTATCCCCGCTTTTGGGGCCGGAGTTGATTGCAGCAATATCTCCTACGGTGCGCACCTTCCTCGCAATCGGGGCGCTCAATACGCCTGTCCGGTTGTCCCCAGATAGCGAACCCTCAGCCGCACGCGGCCTTCGCCGATCTGAGGCGAGGGATACACGCGCTCGACGTAGATTTCGTAGTCCTCAAAAATTTCCGAGCGGAATTCCGGAATGCTCAAGTCGGACGACTGCGCCCGCGAGGTCCGCACTACCAGTTGGCAGGAGTCGTCGTTTTCGTCCTGAAAGTTGTTTTCATCCACGCGCACCAGCCGGACGCTGAGGTCGCGGAACGTCCGTTCATCCTGCACGCGCAGCGAGAAGGCGGCTTCGGTTCCGGCGGCGGCGCCGGCGGCCGTCGCAGCGCCTCCTGCCGAAATCCCCATCACCTGCTCGAGCAGAGAGGCCAGATCGCCCGCCACGGCATGCTCCAGGAAAATAATTTTTGAACGCGGCTTGGGTTCGAGCTGCGGCAGCGCCTCGATGAACGCCGCAACTTTCTGAATGTTCGAGGGATAATCCGCGACGGTCAGTTGCATGGTCGCCGGATCATACCACAGCCGCCGGCCTTCTTCCCTCGCTGCCGCGACGCCGGTCTTGTGATAGAGCATGGTCTCGATCACCTCGACGACGTTGCGTCCAAACTCGGCCGCCTGCTCGCGGTTGGCCGAAAAAATATCCCGCGGCGTCAGATTGGTCGTATAGACTTCGATCTCTTTTTTTTCGAGGTGTTGCATAAATTGCCGGTCCTGAAGCAGCGACTCGACCTTGCGCACGTTCTCCTCGGTGTCCCTGATGACCAGGTCCGTGCCGTTGGGATGTTGCGCGACCAGCGCGCGGCGCGCCATTGCATACGGCGGCTCGGCGCCGGTTTGCAGCAAGGCCTCGACCAGCACCTTGATGCGGTCGGCCAGGTCGGGGCGGATCGAGTAAATCCGCGTGGCCAGCCGCGGCACCGTCTGTTGCCGCAGCTCGGTCAGCAACTGTGTAGTCTTTTCGATATTCTGCGGCGAATCGGTAAGGGTGAGAACCGACAACCGTTCGTCGAGTGTCATCTGGATGGCGGGAATCGGCGGCTTGTCGGCGTTCCACAGAATCTTCTGCAACTGACCGCTCTCATAGAGACGCTGGACCTTGATCAGATCTTCGCTGCTGAGACGGAATACTCGCGTAGCCAGCCGCGGCGCGATGGTCACCACATCGCCTTTGCGCGTCCACGCAAGGCCGTTGGGTTCGAGCACCGCGTCGAGAATATCTTTGAGCGGCTTGTCCTCGAACCGGGCGACCACCGGCGCATCGGCCCCATGGACCAGGATGAAGTTGATGCCCGAGATGAACGAAAGCGTTTGAACGAACTCGCGCAAGCCGGTGCCTTCCTTCACCTCGATGGTGATCTTCTCGCCCATTTTCCGTTCTGCCTCGGCCTCCGCCTCGATCTGCTGTTTGCGCTCCTGCCGGGCGGCCGCGGCTTTTTCCAACTCGGGCCCGATTTCCTTGAGGTAAAGCGCGGCGCGCGCATTGCCCGGATCGACCATCAGGACCTCGCGCCAGCGCGCCGCCGCCGTCTCGATGTCGCCGTTCCGATGGGCGGCCATTCCTTGCGCCAGCAACTCCTTGACACGCACCTCGCGCGCCCTGGCGCGATTCGAGGACTCGGCGGCCGACCCCGCCGCCGCTGCCGTTGCGCCCGCGGCCAGGATAAAAAGCAGCACGCCGCCGTATGCCTTGACGGTCCTGCGCCGCATCCTAATCACTCTCCCTTCAGCCGCCGGAAAAGGGGGAAAATGCCGACGTTGGATGTGATCCTTTTCCTTGCGGCCTCTCCAAAAGACATCTTTGTCCTCCTCCCCTTCCTAATCGAAGTTTCTGTCAGCAGACGGCCCAAAGTCAAATGAATCTTCTTCCAAAACTTTTGCTTCCCGGACTTCTGATACTGGAAAGGAGAATGCTGTTGCCTTTGGACTGCGGCAGCCATGCTGCCGCTTTTTCTAGACACGCTACGAGCACCGAACGCAG
>JADFCW010000099.1 GCA_017161705.1 Candidatus Sumerlaeota bacterium
CGTCACGCTGGTGGTCATCCAGGTCAGCATTCTCGCGGCGATCGGGGTGGCGGGCGGAGGCTTTCTGGCCGCCGACCCGCAGGCGTTGATCCGCTACGGCGCGCTGGTCCGCCCGCTGGTCTGGGACGACGGCCAGTATTGGCGATTGTTCACAGCCATGTTCCTCCACAGCGATATTTTCCATTTGGCGCTCAACGGAATTTGCCTGCTGTATTTCGGCAGCTGCGTGGAGATGGCGCTGGGCCGCGTGCGTTTTCTCCTGCTTTATTTTGGCTCTGGACTTTTTGCCAGTCTTCTCTCGCTGGCGGCGGGCAAGCCGCTGGCTATATGCGTCGGATCATCGGGCGCCATTTTTGGCGTGGTTGTCGCTTATCTGATGGTGCGGGTTCGGGGGCCGGAACCATGGACGGAGGTCATGCGCGAGCGGGCTTCGCGGCTGCTTTTCTTTTTGATCGGTCTGCAGCTGGCCGTTGGATTCCTCATTCCCCAAATAGACTCTGCGGCGCATATCGGCGGCGCGCTCACAGGACTGACTCTGGGTTATTTTCTGGTCGGCCAGCGGCAGCCACCGTCCGCTGGCCGGTCGTTTCGCCCTGTGGCCGCGCTAGGTCTTTGGCTGGGCGCAGCACTGGCGCTTGTGGTTCAGGCCGCACGACCGCCTCAGGGGCCGACGTATCACGTGGCAGCCGCGCTCTACTATCTGGGCGAAAACCGCGCCCGCAGTCTTGCGCATTTCAATCAGGCCGTTGCCGCCGACGCCGCGCGCGCCGTGGCCAAATTAGACCGGATGGTTCCGCGGTCGCAGCTAAAGCCATACGTGATCGCCACGTTTCTGGAATGGCTGGACGATGCAACGCCTGCCCTCGAGTTTTATCGGGCGCGCGCCACCCACACCCCCTCGGCCGATGATCTCTGGCTTCTGATTTCGCTTCTCCAGCGGCCGGACATTGCCGAATACGATGCGGCGCTGGCCGCCTGCGCCAACGGCCGCGAACGTTTCCCCGATGCGCTCCGCTGGGACTTGCTCGAAGCCCGCGTTCACGCCCATTTCCGACGTTTCGAGGCCGCGCTCGAACGACTCGATCGGACCGCTGCCACTTCGCTTCCCCTCACGGCGGCGTATTGGGAAATCCGCGCTCATTGCTGCGTTCGCCGCAGCCAGTGGGCCGAGGCCGATGAGGCCACCAGCCGTTGTCTGGCCGCACCGCCGCCCGGCCTGGAAGATGTGCAGTTGCGGGCGCCCAACTACGTCGCCGCCGACTGGCGCTACCTGACGCTGCGCCGCCTGGGCCGCACTACCGAGGCGCTTGCCCTCCGCGAGGAAATGGAAAAGCAATGGCGCGCGGACTATCTCCGCAATCCCGACGATCCCGTCGGCGCGAACAATCTGGCCTGGTTTCTGGCAACTCATCCGCGCGCCGAATTGGACAACACGACCGTACCCACCGGCGCCACAACCGCCCCACTTGCGGCCGAGCTCGAAGAGGCGCTCCTGCTGGCGCAACAGTCGGTGGAAGCGCTGCCCGAGGCCTATAACCTCGATACGCTGGCATGGATCGAGTACCTGCGCGGCAATTACGAAGCCGCGTGGCAGGCGATGAGTCAGGCGCTGCGCCGGCGAGGCAGCGCCCGGCCCGAGTATCACTATCACGCCGGCGCTATTCTGGCCGCTTTGGGGAAAAACGACGAGGCCGTTGCCTTTCTCCAGCATGCGATCCAGCGCGGGGTGGATTTCGATGAATACGACGAGGCCGAGGCGTTGCTGCAGCGCCTCGAAACGGCCGCGGCGGGCGCAAAAAGCCTGACGCGCGCAAATCCGGTACCGGTTGCGCGCGCCAGGCTTCGATCTATTTGAAGAGCGCTCCGCGCTCAGAATTCCATGTCGAACCCAAAGAACCAGCGCGGACGGTCGGGCCGCAGCCGGACATCCACGACGGCCGTCCTGCCCGGCCGCACATCCACATCTTCGGTGAATGTCCGATAACCCGACAGGCGAACCTTTACCTCATGCCGACCGGCCGGCACATTCCGCACCACGAGGGGAGTATAGCCGCGCACCACATCGTCCACCTCGACGCGGGCGCCGGGCGGATAGGAATTGACGCTGATCTCGCCGAACGCCGGTCTGGGCGGCACATAGGGGTCTATGACCTGCAGACGAAAGTACGACTCGGCCACGTCGCGATCATAGACAATCGGTTCGGGCTGCGGCTCGACCACAATGGCTTTGGGACGCGGCGCCGGCTCGACCACGATGCTTTCGGCAGTTCGGCTGCCCTTCCGCGGCGCATCGGCGGGCTGGCCGCCGATTTCCGCCTTGCCGCGCGAGGACTCGCTGCGGGTTTTCATTTGCTCGCGCGCGTCCACTTTTTTCGACTCGCGCTGATACTCCTGCAAAAAGCCCTCCGAACCCGCCTCGTATAGCGGAAATGGATTATCGGGCGTAAAACGATATCGGTTTTCATAGCCGAGGGGACGGTACCGCACGGCCACCAGCCGCAAATGCTCGGTTCCAGGGGGGCCAACCACGCGCAGCCGATAGCTGGCATCGGGAATGCTGTAGCGTCCGCCGGGAACGCAGAAATTGTCCGGGTCATAGTAGTTGGGGAACAGCTGGCGTGTCACGCCGCGGGTGTCGGTGTCAAAAATATAGACATAGCATGGGCGGGTGACGCGAAAATGGATGCGGATCAGCTCGCCGACGCTATACGTGCGTTTGTCCGCCCAGATCGTGGCGCTGAAAAACCGGTCGCTGGGCATTGGCGGAGGCACCGGAGGTTCGGGAACAATCCGCGGCTCGATGGCGATGCTCTCGGGACGCGCATCGCCCCGCTTGCTCTCTTGCTGCGCCGAATAGACGACCGTTGCGGCAAGGGCTACGGCGATCAGGACGGCTGCAACGCTCTGTTTGATCTCATTGTTTCTCATAGGTGGGGCCGCCTTTCTGCATTCGGATTGGATACCGTGAAACCGACACGATGACTAAGAGAGCAATGTTTGTGCCATGTCAAGCGAATCGGGAAATTCTCCGCGCGATCAGCGGCCGCTTGCACGACTGTGCAGCGCTGCAACGTTTCCGTTCGGCGTCAGGATTTGGTTCTCGTTGCGGCGGTTGCAGAACTCCGAATAACCGGCAATCCAACTTCTGCGAGGGGGGGCCGTTTGATGCCACGCGAAATTTCTGTCTGCAACACCTGCTTTTTGCTCTTGACACTGCGGGGTTGGAGCCGAAAACTCCCATGTTGCTGAGCGGGAATAGCTCAGGTGGTAGAGCACGACCTTGCCAAGGTCGGGGTCGCGGGTTCAAATCCCGTTTCCCGCTCCATCCATGCCGCGGCACGAGGGAACACCTCCGACGCGGCGCTTGTTTTTCTTCATGAATATTTTCCCAAACGCAGGTGGTTTACACTCCAAACTGTCTCAAACCTCAGCCTGTCGGATTTTGTCTCTCCTTCAGCAGAGCCCTGTGCGTAAAATGGACATAGTACCCGCCGGCGGCGCTTGCCGCCGCTGTCGCCATGCGATCTCGCCAGCCCGACTTGGCGGTTGACAAAGCACAGGGCCCCGTGATTTTTGGTCTCTTCTATTTTCGGAACGAAAAGGAGATCGAGGCAACGTGAGCGACGAAAAAATCTGCGAAGAGCCGCAAAGGCCAACCGGCGCCGTAGTCGGCGAGGTGACGATGGAAAAGATCGTTTCGCTGTGCAAGCGGCGCGGCCTTGTTTTCCCCAGCAGCGAAATCTACGGCGGTCTGGGCAGCACCTGGGACTACGGCCCGCTGGGCGTCGAACTGAAGAACAACGTCAAGCGCGCGTGGTGGCAGTCGGTCGTCTATGAACGCGACGACATGGAGGGTCTCGACGCGGCGATTCTTATGCACCCGCGCGTGTGGGAAGCGTCGGGCCACGTCGAGTCGTTCACCGATCCGCTGGTGGACTGCAAGGAGTGCAAGAAGCGATTTCGCGCCGACCACCTGACGACGACCCGCTGCCCCGAATGCAACGGCGAGTTGACCGAGGCGCGGCAGTTCAACCTAATGTTCCGCACGCACATCGGCCCGGTCGAAGACAGCGCATCGGTGGTGTATTTGCGGCCCGAAACGGCGCAGGGCATCTTCGTCAACTTTGACAACGTGCGCGAGTCCATGCGCCGGAAGCTGCCGTTCGGCATCGCGCAGATCGGCAAGGCGTTTCGCAACGAAATCACCCCGGGCAATTTCACTTTCCGCACGCGCGAGTTCGAACAGATGGAAATCGAGTATTTCGTCAAGCCGGGCGAGGATGAAAAATGGTATGACTACTGGGTCCAGGAGCGGTTCGCCTGGTATCAGCGATACGGCATCCGGGCGGAGAAGCTGCGGTTGCGGCCGCACGGGAAGGATGAACTGGCGCACTATGCGCGTGCCTGCGTGGACATTGAATACCTTTTTCCCATGGGATGGTCGGAGCTCGAAGGCATCGCCAACCGCACGGACTATGACCTGCGGCGACACAGCGAGTTTTCGGGCAAGGACCTGACCTACTTCGACGAGGCCGCGCGCACCCGTTATCTGCCGTATGTGATCGAGCCGTCGGCTGGTGCCGACCGCGCCACGCTGGCGTTTCTCATTGACGCCTATCGCGAGGACATGGTCGCAGGGCGCGAACGGGTCTATCTGGCGCTGCATCCGGCGCTGGCGCCGATCAAGGCCGCCGTTCTGCCGCTGCTTCGCAACCGGCCGGAGGTGGTTGAGCTGGCGCGCAAACTGCACGCCGGACTGCGCCGCCGCTGGAAAACCATTTACAACGACACCGCCGGAATCGGCCGGCTCTACCGCCGCCAGGACGAGGTGGGAACGCCCTTTTGCATTACGGTGGACGTGCAGTCGCTCGAAGACCAGCAGGTCACGGTGCGCCACCGCGACACCACGCTGCAGGACCGCATTCCGCTGGACCGGGTGGAAGCGTATATCGAGGAGAAACTCGAGGGAGCATAAGCGAGGCCGTGCGGGGGCCGTCGTTGAAAATAGAAAAGGCGGGCGGAGCGATCTTCGTTCCGCCCGTTTTTGTTCGGCAGGCGAAGCAATGGCGCCCTAAAGTCTTTCGTCACGAAATCCGCTCTCGACTTCCTGCAACAGGCCAGTTGACAATCGGTGTCGGATAAAGCGACAATAAAGGCGTGTTGTCTCCGATAAACATTGCCACCTTTTGCCTGGAGCAAGCATCATGAGCCATCCATGCGACGTATCGGCAGGGCGGCGGGATGCTGGGTTGCGATCGAAACTTGCCGGGGCAGCCCGGGCCGCCGTCTGTGCAGTTGCGTTTGCAGCGCCGTTGGAAAAGGGCGCGGAGAGCGGCGCCGGCGGGCCGGTCGGCGCGCTGTTGGAAAAGACGCAGATCACTCGGGGCTTGTGCGCCGTGGCGGGAATTCGAGACGCCGATCTGCCGGTAGTCATCGCGCGACAAAGCCGCCTTTTGGTGCACGCGCTTGGCGCGGACGACGGCTTGGTCTATTGCGTGGAGGCCGCGACCGAACGGTTCCTGGGGCGGTTCCGCGCGGGGAAGTTGCAGCTCTCGACCGCGGCAACGGCCGTCCCCTTTGGCGCCAGGCGCTTCCGTCGCGGCCGCTTTCGGGCGCACTGGCCATAGATGGTGAAGGGCGCATTATTGTTGTGTTGGACAACGGGCAGGCGTTGTGTTTGGATAGCTCCGATCGAGTACAGACCTCTGCGCAAAATCAGCTATGGAAAATCGCCGAACACAATGGCATTCTTGAAACAGGAAAGGTGTATGATGCGGTTTGAAAACTCCGATCGAGGGCAGCCTGGCGCGTGCAGGCGCGTTTCGGCAGCCGGGATTCTTCGGATTTTGGCGGGCGTGGTCGCCATCGCAGTTTACGCGTCCGCGGGCTTTCCCTGCGACACCACCGTGCGTGGAAAAGCTTTCGAGGAAATGCGCGACATCCATCGGTTGATCATTCTCGCCGATGAGAAGGAACTGCAAAACAAGACAATCGCCGGACAGCTGCGGAACTGGCTGGCTGGCCCCGCGCGCTTTTTCAACGCTGAAATGTTGCTGCTGGACCCGCGCGACGAAACTATCGAGTGGCTCGAATACGGCATTCCCGGTCCGCCGCCCGGACTGCCCGCCGTTGCGTTGATCGGCCGCGACCGCGCACATTTTCGCAGCTTTGTCATTGCGCACTGGGAACCCGCGCCGACAGGGGCCGATCTCGATCTGTTGACCAGTTCGCCGCTGCGCGAGAGGATCAAGCGTGAGGTCGTCGGCCGTTGGGCGGTGTTGCTCTATGCACCGGCGGCGGGGCCAAGTCTGTCCGGCACGCCGGCCGTGTTGGAGGAAGTCCAGACGCTGTGGGCGGAAAAACATCCGCCGGGCATTTCGATTCTAACATTCGACCGCAGCGATCCGCGCGAAAAACTGCTCGCTTCCTTTATCGGACTCGAGCCGGACGGCCCCGAATGGGTGGGCATTGTCTTCGGTCGCGGCAAAATGATGATCCCTCCGCTCGAAGGCGAGGAGATTACCACCGATTCTTTGAACACCCTGCTGGGAAAGCTGGTTGAAATTTGCTCGTGCCTGGAGCCGCCTTCGATGCTCGGCGTGGATATTCCGATGACGTGGGAGCCGGAACTTGAGCCGAAGATCGTCTCGCTCGTCGCCGCCGAAATGCCGCCCGCCCTCCCGTCCTTGCCCGCCGTGTCGGAGAACGAATCGGGCAACCCGCGCCTGCTGGCAGTGGTGGTAGGAATTATGGCGCTTTCGATCCTGGGCGTAGCCGCCGTGACCCTTGTTGTATCCGGCCGCCGGCGCCCGGCGATTTAGGAACTTTCGTCATAAAGATATAGCCAAAATGCGAGCCTCTTTTTGGAGCATGCCATGTTCGGCGATGGCCACAGGCCACGTTCGGTGCGTCGAAACTTGTCGGGCAAAAGCGGCAGCATGGCTGCCGCCGTCCAAAGCGATGCTTTGCAGGGGCAGGGCAAAACTTTCGGAGGGCGGCAGCCATGCCGCCGCCTTGCCGTATTGGCTCATCGCACGACAAGCGGTTGCCCTGGCTTTTCCCGCCGCCTGAGGATCTTTCATCTTGTTCATGAGTTTTGCCGGCTACTTTTCCTTGACGATGCTACGGCGGATTATGCAAATGTCTGTTTTGCAGGGTAAGCAATCCGGCAAAGAAAGGGAAATCAGCATGAACAACAGGACCGTTTCCCGTCGGTGCTCTGCTTTCACGCTCATCGAACTGCTTATCGTGGTGGCTATTATCGCCATTCTCGCTGCGGTTGCTTTGCCCAACTTCCTCGAAGCGCAGGTGCGGGCGAAGGTTTCGCGCGTGCGCGCCGACTACCGCTCGTTGGCCACAGCCATCGAAGCTTATATGGTGGACTGGAATTCCTATCCGTGGCGCTCGGGCATGACCAATCAATACAACGAAATCAGCTACCGGCTCGCCGACCTCACCACGCCCGTGGCGTACATCACCAGCGTGGACTTCCGCGATCCATTTGTCGAACAAGGCACTCATGGCGGCTATACCGACGGCCTGCCCCGCTATCAGTATAACTATCGCAACTATCAATACGTTACCGCCCAGGGCCTGCCGCCCAACACTGCGGCCTGGGTGCTCAACAGCCTCGGACCCGATCGGAACAAGGATCAGGGGCTCAATATTGAGCTATGGGCGCGCGGCATTCCCACCTCGCCGCCAACGGTTGTTTACGATCCCACCAACGGCACGGTGAGCCAGGGCGATATTCCGCGCACAGGCGGGGATACTAAATATAATCCCACGAACTGAGCGAGCGGTTTATCCGCCGGGAGCAGGGCGGGACACAGCGGGCGGCCGGCTGAAGTAGATCAGCACGTCGCCCTGCGAGCCGGGAAGGACTTTTATCAACTCGAACCGCCGCGCCAGCAGGTCGGCAATGTCGGGACTGATCGGCCCCCATGTCACATACCACAGGCGTGGGTAAAGCGCCATTTCCTTTACAATGCGAGCCGCAGTCGAGAAACCGCCGATGAGATTCAGAGGCTTGCTGAGTTCGCCGCCGTAGTAGGACAGACCCAGAGGCGACCAGTAGCCGCCGGCCACGACAACGTCCGAAGCCTGCGCGTGCTCGTCGAGGAACCGAACCGCCCCCCGCCAGTCCTGCTTGGCCATGCTATGGTAGCGGAAGTCCTCGCGCAAAAAAGCCGCTCCTGCCAGTAAGCCTGCCAGCACCCACGCCCCGCTGATGACGATACGTCCCGCTGACCGCACAGGCCGATTCGGCACCTGCCTTGCCCACATTCGATAAACCCATTCGGTGATCCACACCGCGGTCGTGGCCGCGAGCAAAACATACAACCCGAGATAGTGAATCAAATACCGAGGCGGACAAAAGTATTGCATGCTGGTGTTGAGGATAATCGCCCACGGCAGGACAAACCACCCGACCAGAAGAACCGCCAGGGCACGGTCGCGCCGGGCCCAGAGAACACTTCCCGCCAGTGCCGCCGTAAGGAGTGCCCATTTGAGAACCGGCGGCGCCGCCCCCAGCCTGGCCAGAAAATCGTCGGCATACGCCCAGTTCAGCGGTGTTCCCCACGCCGTCGGACTGTGCACGGGCACTACAGGTATTTTGGCCGCAGCGGCCGGGCGCGCTTGCGGCGCTGGGGCTTCGCCGGCATAGAGACGGAATACTCCGAGGAACTCGCCCAGCCATGGCAGGAAGAGCAAGAAGGCCGCGGCCGATGCAAGGGCCATACCTCCCGCCATTTTCTGAACGACTGTTTTACCCTCTTTTTGCCGTCTGGCTCGCAGGAGGCAGAACAACAGATAAATGCCCAAAGCCAGGACCGGGAAGATTGCCACATAGGAGAAATACAGATTCAGCACGCAGACAAAGGCCAACACGACCCAGCGCCAGCGCTTTTCGGGCTCGCGGGCAATTTGCACAGTCAGCCCCAGCGCTGCAAGCGCCAGAAACAGAATAACTGCGTAATAGCGGGCATCCTGCGAATGAGCAATGTGCTCCGGGCTGACCGTCAGGAGCGCTGCCGCCACCGCTCCCGCCCGCCAGTCCCACAACATCTTTCCGAGCCAAAACACCAGGGCAATGGTCAGCGTTCCCAACACGGCGGCAGGCAAACGTACCCACAGTTCGGGACTATCGCCTCTGAGCAGAGCCCAAACCAGGAAATACCGCAGAGGCGGGGTGTGGCCGCCTCGGCAGTAATAGAGAATTTGCTCGATGCTGCTGGAAACGCAAACGGAGTGAATTTCGTCCACCCATAGGCCCTTGCTGCCGAGGCCGATTGCACGCAGGATCGCGCCGACAGCCAGCAAGCCCCAAAAAATGGCGCGTGAAAGGTTTCGCGCTTGCATAATTGGGCATCGGCCCGCTGGGGAGTTGCCCGCGAGGTCTGTAGTTCAAACTTTAGTTTGCCGTATTCCCCACTTCCGCGGGGCACTATTATCCTACGTTTGAACTACGTGCCTTTTCCCTCAAAGAGAACTTGAAGGGACGCTAGGGCGTTTTCTTGAAGCGCTTGGCCAGTTCGGCGGCTTTTCGCTCCCAGTCCATTTTGTAAAACGGACACGATGTGCCGGCCGGATTGGTGTGCACCTCCGGATGCTTGCAAAACGTACGGCTGCCTTGACGGACATAATAGAGACACTCGGACAGGGAACAGATCACGCCGCGCATACCTTCGGGCATGACACGTCACCTCGATCGAATCGTCATTTCTGCAAAGCAGTCAGTTGTTTCATCCAGTTATACTGATACAGGGGACATGCCTGGCTTCCGTGAAAGCGTCGTTTGTCCGGGTGACTGCAGCAGACAGATTCCGTGGGGGCGGTGGTTCGCACGTAATACAGACAATCCTCGAACGGACAGGCCACGGGCGTTAAGTCTGAAGCCATTTATATCAACACCTTCCTCCATTTATAGCAATGAGCCGGTCTTGACGGGTTTGGGCGCCGGCGGCAGGACCGCGATGGCGTCTATCTCGACAAGAACATTGCCCGGCAGCCGGCTGACCTCGACGCAGGCGCGCGCCGGCGGGTCGGTCAGAAAAAACTCTTTGTAGGCTGCATTCATTTCCTTGAAATGGTCCAGCGATTTCAGATACACGGTGGTCTTGACCACGTGCGAGAGCGTGGCGCCGGTGGCCTCGAGAATCTCGCGAATGTTGTTGAGGCATTGCCGCGTCTGTGTGGCAATGTCCGTTCCAACGATATTTTTCGCCTCGGCGTCTATGGGGATCTGGCCGGAAACGAAAATCATGTTATCCACTTTGATGGCCTGGCTATAGGGGCCGATAGCCGGCGGCGCTTTGGGGCTGGATACGATCACTTTATGATTCATCGGCACGCCTCAGATTGAAACACTGCCCAGCATGAACGCTTTTCCGGATACGATTGTTGCGCCGGCAACCGGCGCGGGACCGGCACCCATTGCCATTGTCCGGCTGAGCGGGCCGAAGGCCCTCGACCTGCTCAAATCCTTTTGTATTTCTAGTGCAAGCAAAACAACCGTCAACACTTTTTCTCATCATCGCCTAACTCTGGCCCAATTTGTTTCTCCCGGAGATTCGGAACCCCTCGACGAGGTCATGGCGGTTTATATGCCTGCGCCCCATACGTATACGGGCGAGGATGTTGTCGAAATCCACTGCCACGGCAGTCCGGCCATCGTCGCGCAAATTGTCGAAACGCTTTGCCGCGCCGGCGCGCGGCTGGCCCAGCCGGGCGAATTCACCCGCCGCGCCTTTCTCAACGGCCGCCTCGACCTTGCGCAGGCCGAAGCCGTCTGCGACCTCGTGCGCAGTGCTACGGCCTCGGCCAGCCGTCTGGCGCTGCGGCAGCTCAGCGGCCGGCTGTCTGTGCGAATCGGCGACATCCGCCGCCGGCTCGTCGAGTTTTCCGCAGAAGTGGAGGCTCGGCTCGATTTCCCCGACGAGCCGATCGCCCCGGCTGACCGCCGCCGTCTGGCCGACTGGCTTCGGCAGGCGCAGGCGGGTCTGGCCGACCTTCTGCGGCAGGGACGTTGCGGCCGCGTTTTCCGCGACGGCGCGCGCGTGGCCATTGTCGGCCGCCCCAACGTCGGCAAATCGTCCCTGTTCAACGCCCTGCTCGGCCGCGAGCGCGCCATTGTCTCGCCGCATCCAGGCACTACGCGCGATACCATCGAATGCACGCTCGACTTGCGCGGCATAGCGACTACTCTGGTGGATACGGCCGGCTGGCGCGCCGCCGCGGAGGACCTCGAGCGGCTGGGCGTCGAGCGCACTGCAGGCGAGATCACGCAGGCCGATCTAATCCTTTGGGTTGTGGACGCTTCGGAGGAACTGACCGATGAGGACCGCGCCATCGCCGAACGCCTCGCGGCGTTGCCGGTTCTGGTGGTTTGCAACAAAACAGACTTGCCCATGCTCCTCCGTAGGGAGATCATCCGGTCTTTGGGATTTGCCGCCGAACGCATTCTGCCGGTATCGGCAATTCGGCGCGAGGGATTGCGCGAAGTCGAGGAGGCGATGGTTGCCGCTCTGACCGGAGGCGAAAATGCAGAAGCAGTGGAGACGCCGCTCGTGTCCAACGCACGGCATTTGGCGCTGCTCGAACAGGCGTACGGCGCGGTTTGCCGGTCGCTCGATCTGGTTGAACAAGGCGTATCCGAAGACCTCGTTATGGTGGAGGTGCGCGGCGCTCTCGGCGCGCTGGACGAGATTCTGGGCCTTCGGTTTGCCGACGATCTTCTGGATGAAATTTTCGCGCGCTTTTGCATCGGGAAATAGAGAATTGGTCAGTCTCTACTAAGCAAAATGCCAAATGGCGCGATCCCCGGCTTTTACAGGGGGACATCTGTCGGTGGCGCGGAATGATCGCGGGACACAGGGGAAGAACACTTTTCGACAGGATCAGCAGGATTTCCAGGATTCGAATTCGATCTTCGGCTCAGAACATTTCAAAAAAATCCAGGAGATTTTGTAAATCCTGCCCGGGTCCTTGAATCTTTCCTCAGCGCGAAACCGATGCGGGGGAGCCTGTCTATCCGTGGACAAAAAACGCCGAGACCGAATCCAGTTGCCGCCGGGCTTTGACCTGGCCGGACCGGGCGCACCGGAGCCGATGCGGCTGCCCACGCCGCAGCACGCGCCGGAACCGGCAGCTGCAACGGATGCGCCGGTGCCCCCGCCCACGCATTCCCCGTCCGAGGTTCCTGCACCCGAATCGGCAACCGTCGGTTGTCCGTCCCGGCGCCGCCGCGGCGTGCTCTGGTTCCTTTGGCGGATGCTGTTGGGGCTGATCCGGCTTGCCCTCACAGCGGCTCTGGTGATGGGCCTGATCGGCGGAGCTAGCTATTTCATTGTAAAAAGCTATGTCGGCGGACCGGAAGTCCAGGTGCCCAACGTGCTCGGCGTGACGGTCGAGGAGGCTTTGGAGAAAGCCAAAACCGCCAACCTGTTTCTGGAATTGGACCGGCGCGAGTTCAGCGAGGCTGTGGGGCGCGGTAACATCATGGCGCAGGCGCCGGCGCCGGGAGTGAAGGTCAAGCAGCGGACGCCCATCCGCATTGTGGTCAGCGATGGCTCGGTGCGCGTGCGTGTTCCCAACGTCGTGGGATTGACAGAGATCAAGGCGGGCGTGGCCGTGCGGTCGGTGCCCAACGCCGACCTCGACATCGCCGAACCGGTTGCGCGCGCCTATTCGCCGACGGTCAAACGGGGCGATGTGATCGCGCAGGATCCGCCGGCAGGCGTGCCGATTATTCGCGGCGCGCGCATCAAGATTCTCGTCAGCCTGGGTCCCTATCCTGCCGACTACAACATGCCCGACCTGCGGCATCGCACGGTGCAGGAAGCAAGGGCGGTTTTGGGGGCCATGCAATTGACGCTCGGCGAGGTGCGCGAGGTCGAGCGGCCGGGTGCTGCGCGCGGCGTGATCCTCGATCACCATCCCGGACCGGGCAGCCGTGTTTCGCCCGGCGCCGCCATAGCACTGACCATCGCCAGCGGTCTGGAGCCGGCGCCGCAACCGTAAGGGGCTTGCGAGCAGTTGATCTGCAGCAGAGGGCAGAGCGATTCCTTGTGTCTTGGGCTTTTCGCAAGGCCTATCCCGATCTGGAGTCTCTATTTCCCCGTGGACTTTGTCCTTGCCTTCTCCGCCATTTACGAGTTGATCGAGTATGGGATTGCGGTTAGCTTTGGCGGTGATTTGGGCATTGCCTATCTCGGCACCCAGGGCGACGTTTGGGATGCCCAGAAGGACATGCTTCTGGCTTTTCTGGGTTCGGTCGTCGCCATGGTTCTTACGGCCCTGGTGCTGTGGTATTCCAACAAGCGATATTTTATGCGAACATTGAGGGAAAGCCTGCGTGTAAAATCCTCCATGCCTCTGGGCGGAGAAGCCTTCGAGGAATATAGGAACAAATAAGTAAGAACAAATAAGAATGAGGAGGTTTCCTATGCGCCGCCCGCTCAATCGCCGCCGGTTTCTCGCCGCGTCCGCCGCTATGGCCTCCGGCATGGCACGGCCCAGCTGCGGCGCGCAGCCGGAGCTCTCCGTTGCGGTCTGCAATCCGCTTCTGCGCACGCCGCTCGGATTGATCATTGACGACTCCTGTCCCGTCATCAACCTTGGCTACTACTGGATCCAGCAACGCCACGACTGGCGCGTGCGGCTTCATCCTGAAACGAAGCCGTCGGGCTGGGAAGTTCATTATGACAAGCTCGACCGCATGCCCAGCACAATTCCCGCCGAGTTCGCCGCGCGCTGGGGCGAATGGTGCGGCGAGCAGGGCATCCGGGGCAAATTCAGCATGGTGCCGTTTCCGGCGGGCATGGGGCGCATTGACAAAGACTTCCCGGGTTTTCCCGAACGCGAACTCAAGGAGTGGATTCGCGTTACGCGCGACATCATCTGGCCGAACTTCGACCTCACGCCGGAGATGCTCACGCACACCCACGTCGTGGACCTCAAAACGTGGAAACTGACCGACCAGTGGGAACAGGGCGAATGGGTGGACCCGCCCGTGGACTTGCTCACCGACTACATCGTGGCCGCCATGCAGTTGCTCAAAAACGCCGGCCTTCGCGCCGACGGCGTCACCAGCCCCGGCGCCTTCGGCAAGAGGAATGAGCCGGCCTACTCCAAGGCGATTCTCGACGCGGCCATGCAGGTCAACGGCGATTCGCGCCCGTCGTATTTCCTCTGGCTCAAAACCAACGAAATGCCGGATGTGCCGATCTATCATGCGCAAAAAGACAAGGGCATTGCCGTTGCCAGCATCGTCAGTTGCGCCGGCGACTGGTTCGGCGCGACCGGATGGGATACGTCGAACGCCGACCTGTTTATCACGGAAGATTTGCAGGGCGGCAAACTGCCATCGGTTCTTGCCAAGGAGTTGCCTTGCATAATGACCGGCCACTGGCCGTGCTTCTATGCCAACAATCAGATCGGTTTCGGCGTTCTGAAAACCGTCAAGCAACGGCTCGACCGCTATGACCCCGACCAAACGAAAACCCTTTGGATGAAAAACAGCGAGATCGGCCGCTATTGGATGGCACGCGAACTCAGCGACATCGCGAGCGAAGCAGGCGGTGTGCGAATCCGCACACAATTCCCGACGCCCAATTTCACGCTGTCGTTGAGCGGGGCTGTGCGCCGTGTGCAGGTCAACGGCGCCGAGTTGAAGCTAGTCCGGTCGCGGCGCGACTTCCGTAGCGGAACCTTTCTGGTCGAGGGCAAAACCACTTTCGCCGCGTTTGATTTGCCGGTTGGCGAGACCGCCATAGCCGTTGCGTAGTTCGTCCGCCAAGAATTTTGGAGGCGCAATTCGACCATGAACAGACTATCGAATTGTCTGCGGGCAACCGGGGTGCTGCTTTACGTCGCCGCCCCGCTTTTGGCCATGGCCGACTGGCCCATGGCGGGGCACGACGTCCGGCGCTCGTCCTGGGCCCCCGAAGACGACATGCCGCCGGCCGTGCAGCCAGTCTGGCATGTGGTGATCGAGCCCTACATCCCTTCGCGCGCCAACCTCGTGACTGTGAAAGGCAAAGACGGCCGCCCCGACCTGGTCTTTGTTCCAACCGCCGACGGCGTGTATGCTTTGAGGGCCGACAACGGCGGGACGCACTGGTTTTATCCTACTCCCATGCCTGTGGGCCACTCGCCGGCCGTCGTGGATAATGTTTTGTATGTCGGTTGTTATGATGGGCGAATTCACGCCGTGGAGATCGGCAACGGCAAGCCGGTTTGGAAAACGCGCCGCGCCGGCGCAGGATTCGACACCAGCCCGCTGGTCGTGGGCGGCCGTGTCTATGCCGGATGTCGGGACGGCTATTTCTATGCTTTCGACGCGCGCGATGGCCACCTCGTCTGGTATTTCGCAACCGGCGGGCCGGTCAGCTACTCGGCAGCCTACGACGACGGCGTAGTGTTTTTCGCATCCAACGACGGTTGTGCCTACGCGCTCGGGGCGGAAAAAGGCGATCTGAAGTGGAAGTCCACACAACTGCCGGGCGATGGCTTCTATGGCTTCTGGCCGGTGGTCGCCGGCGATCGTGTGTTGTTCGCGGGTTCAACCAACCATCTCGTCGAAGGACCCAAACTTGTTAACATGGACAAAGAGCAGGCCTTTCCGCCCGACGCCAGGCCCTGGGACCCCATCGGCCCCGTGGACGGCGACGGCTGGATTGACGCGTCCCGTTTTGTTGAATATCTGAAAGCCCATCCCGCGCGCCGCACTCTCTTCGTGCTCGACAAAGCCACCGGCTGCGAGGTCGAAACCGCCCCCATCCTCTGGTGGGGCAATCCCAGCGGCAATCGCTACCCTCCGGCTGTCGGCCCCGATGGAGTCGTCTATACCAACACCCCCTGGGCGTGGAGCCCCGACTTTCTCAAGGGCCGAATTGCCGCATGGAAACCGGGAGCGGCACGCCTCTATCCCATTCCGGACATTCGCAACGGGCTGGACTCGAACGACGAACCGCACGCCCAGTCGCTCATCGGCAAGGATGCCATTTACTACAATCAGGATTCCGACAAGGAGGGCGGCGTCTATGCCCTCGACGGCACGCCGCGCGGCAAGTGGACCCGCACGACGTTTGAGACAGCTTTCCCAGGTTATCAGGACAACTGGCGTGACCGCAAGTATGGTAACCACGTCACACCGGGGCTGCGTGCAGGCACGCACGGCAACCAAAATCCGCCGGTCCCGTTGAACGGTCGGGTATATTTTCACCGCAGCAACGCCGTGATGTGCTTTGGTCCGGCGGGAACGAAGCCAGTCACTCCGCCGGCCCGTCCGACCCGTCCGACTGGTCTGACCAGTCCGATCCGTCCAACTGATCTCCTGCCTACGGTCGCTTCTCTCGAAGATCGCCTAGCCCGCGAGATCGCCAGGATGATCGAAGCCGGCCATCTTCGTCCAGCCTATATGATTTGCGGCGAGCACTACTATTTGACGGGCCGCACCAAGGGCGATTGCATTCAGGACTACTGGCACAATCCGGCGGAGACCATCTATACGCTGGTTCGCGCGCTACCCCACGTGAAACCCGACCTGCGCGAAAAGGCCAAAGCGTATTTGAAAAAGGAGTTTGAGACCTGTCCGCCTTATCAATATACCCACGTGGGTTGGAAAAACGGCGTGCCGCGCGAACTTTTCCCGCTGCCGCCCGAAGCCGAGGCCTTTTTCGTGGGGGGAGTCTTGCCGGTCAAAGCCTTCCAGGGACGTGCAGGGGTTCGGGCGGCTCCCGGAAACTACAGCCGGCCGTTTGCCGGATGGACATTCAATCCGCTGGCCTACTACGCATGTTGGCAATACGCGAAAGTGTTCGGCGGCGAAAAAGAACTCTTCGGCAAAATCGCCGGACGCGCCGAACCGCTTCCCGCGCGGAACCTGCTGCGCGAAAGACCATCCGCTCTGAACACCATCATCGCCGGCTATATCGGCTATCTGAATCTCGAAGAAGCCGCCGGCGCGCCGAGGTCCAGCGACGTTGCCAAGTGGCTCGATGCGGCGCTCGAAATGCGCGTGGCCGATCTGGCCATTGCGCCAAAAGAGCTCGACGGAACCGAGGCGGGTGGCTTTTTGTTTCTGGTTCCGGAGCTGGGCGATCACCTTTACAAACATGCGCGGGAAGCTGTGGCGCGCAACGTCGCCGCGCATGCGAAGCTGGCACCCTACTGGTTTGCGGCGCGAACCGACGAAATGACCCGCTATGAGACGCGCACGGTCTTTCAGGAAGGCGCCACCTCGCACTACTACGAATACTCATCACTCTTCAACGCAAAGGCGCTGGCGCTGAAGGAATCCCGCTCTGAACTGGACCGCTGGCTCGATGTCCCGGCTGTTGCCCGGGGCGATTTGTTCTATATCCAAAACCTTGTGGCGACTTTGGAAGCGAAGCCATAAACCGCCCATGCATCAATCCCAAATCCGGAAATCCGCAAATTGGTCGAGCGAGGCATACCATTGGCGGGCAGGGGCGGTCGAGGCGGCTACAGCCTCGGCGGCGCGGCGGCCCATGACCAGCGCGTGGTCTATGTTGTTGTGGTTGAACAGGCCCTGGCGGCCTGTCGTGATGAGGTTGGGGAACCCCGCAAGGAAGGGCCAGATGGCCGCCAGCGTTTTTTCAAAACCCAGTGCGTATATGGGATAAGCCCAGTTGCGGCGAAGGACAAACCGCGAGATGATGTCGCGCGGCTCGAACAGGCCCGTGGCGGCCAGGTCGTGTTCGACTCGTGCGGCGATCTCGCTGTCGTCCAACGCCCAGAGCGGCTCGCTGCCCCGTGCGGTGATCTCGCAGCAAAGGGCCGTGCGGCCCTCCGGCGCAAGCGAGCTGTCGAAGTTTTTTGGCTCGCAGGCGCGCGTGGCCAGCGGCGGCGTTTGCGGAAAGTAAAGCCAATGGTCCGGACCGAGGCGGTCTTTGGCCGCTACCAGCACGACGAGGAGAAGGGAAAGGTATTCGAGTTGGGCAAAGGCCGTGCGGACGCTCTCCTCCGCACCGGGCAGCATCGCCCCGAGTTCGGGCAACGGAATGGTCGAAATCACAACGTCAGCATCGAGGGCGGTCTGGCCGGAGGTTTGTTGAACGACAACGTGCAGCCGATGGAGGGAATGGCTTGCGGCCGATTGGCCCTCCGCGGCCTGCAGGGCCGTCGCGCGGCTGTTCAGCAAAATCCTTCCGCCGCGAGTGCGGATGCGGTCGGCCAGAATTTCGCACAACTGCCCGATGCCGCGGCGCACATAGCCGAACTCGCGCACGGGGCCGGCGGCGCGACGGCGCCCGATTCGCAGTGCGCGGCCAAACGCAGCGCCGAGGCTTTGATCGGGCAGACGCACCCGCGCAATTTCGGCGGACAGCGTCGCAGGATCGGCCCGCCACACTTTGCGCGCATACGGCTCGACTACTTTACGAAAGGCAGGGCCGCCGAATGCTGCGCGCATGGCGTCGGCAAAAGAAATCGGCTGACCTTCTGTGCGACGATGGGCAGGTGGAATGCCTGCGCTGCTCTTATAAAGCCGCCTCACCTTCGCCGCGGCCATGCCTGCGGCCCATCGCGCAACAGTGGCGGCCCCAAGCACGCGCAGCACTTCGCCCACCCGCAACGGATAGGCCAGCCATTTGCCGTCGAGATAAATCCGGCTCGACCGGCGCACGCGCAGCAGACGGTCGCCCAGCAGTTGCGGCAGGAGCGCCTGCACTTCGGGAATTTCGCTGTGCAGGCGATGCGGCCCGAGATCCGTGGCAATGCCATCGCGCACGACCGTGGCCGCAAGCCCCCCGACCGTCGGCTCCGCCTCCGCCACCGTCACCTCGCAGCCGCCCAATTCGAGCAGGCGGTCGGCGGCAGCCAGGCCGGTGACTCCGGCGCCAAGGATGACAACGCGGCGGGACATAGTCAGAACCGATTTTTCACCAGAGTCCAAACGGCCACAAAAAAGTCTTTCCACCCGATCTTTTTCCCCGCCTCGAAGTCCCGCGCCACATACCGGACCGGCACCTCGAGAATCTTTTCGCCCATGCGCAGCACCTTGGCCGTGACTTCCGGACAGAACTCGAAGCGCTTGCACGTCAGCGGAATCTTCTGGATGACCTCGCGTCGAAACGCTTTATATGCCGTGGCTTCGTCCGTGATCCGCTGCCCATACAGAATCGTCACCAGCCAGGCCAGGATGTGATTGGCCACGCGATTGGGCAAGCGCATACCGACAATGGTGCCGCGAAAGCGCGATCCGTAGCACACGCGCGTCCGCCCTTCGAGAATCGGCTGCACGACCGACAGAATGTCCGACGGCGTGTATTCCATATCGGCATCCTGGATGATGACAATGTCGCCCGTGGCGTGAGCGAGACCGGTGCGGATGGCCGCACCCTTGCCCTGATTGCGGTCGTGATAGAGAACGCGGGTGTCGGGCTGTTCGGCTTCCCTGCGGAGAATGTCGCGCGTGCCGTCGGTAGAACAATCGTCCACGAGGACCAGTTCCTTGTCGAGCGGCAGGGCGCGGACGTGCTCGAGGACGGTCGGCAACAACACGACCTCATTGTAAATGGGGATGATGATCGAGACTTTCGCCATGCGCACCCAGGGAAAAACATTCTTGAGCGCCCTTGCCTCGACAACCGCGCCGATGGAGTCAACCAGACACGTGTTCGGAGTTCAAACTTTAGTTTGCCTTTTTGCTCTTTTATCTCTTTACCTTATTTTCCGGAATTCCTGTTCGGGTAAATGCAAATGAACGAGGCAAGTGAAAATCCAGACGCCGACCGCTATCCCGCCTGTCTTCTTGGACTGGCCATTGGGGACGCCCTCGGCGCGCCGTTGACAGGCATGAAACCTGGCCGCGTCCGACAGGTCTATGGCGAAATCACGGATTATGTGGACGCCGCCAGGGCGTGGGAGGGTAAGCCCCATCGCTGCACGCTCCGCGGTCTTTACACCAACAATACGCAGCGCGCTCTGGCGCTGGCCGACATTCTTGCGCGCGACGGGCAATGCGATCCGCGCGCTTTCGCCG
>JADFCW010000100.1 GCA_017161705.1 Candidatus Sumerlaeota bacterium
TCGACTGTATTTACGACAGGCTCAATGCGGGTCGCCACCTGATGCCCAAAAATTAGCCATCCGGCTGTTTGAAAAAAATCAAAAAAATGAAAAAATGTATTGACACTGGAGGGTGCGGGCTTAACTATTCCGATCAGGATGATGAACAAGGAGTCCTGAAATGTCTCTTATTCCGCAAAAATCTCAGTACGCGCTCAGGGCGGTTTTTGAATTGTCGCGCCACTATGGAAAAGGCCCGGTGAAGATTGCCGACATAGCCCGTGCCCAGGCAATCCCGCCCCGCTTTCTCGAGGTCATCCTCAGTCAACTCAAACAAGGCGGGTTCGTGGACTCGCAGCGCGGCAGCGATGGTGGCTACTTTCTGGTTCGCGATCCACAGATCCTGACCGTTGGCGAACTCCTGCGGTTCATTCAGGGCCCCATTTCCCCTGTGGCTTGCCTCGACGAGGATACATCCAATCGTTGCTACCTCTATGGCGACTGTGTCTTTATGGCAATGTGGGAAAAAGTGAAAAAGGCTATGTCAGACGTCTACGATAACACCACTTTTCAGGATTTGCTGAACCAGGAGGAGGCCAAAATGGCTGGCTATGTTCCTTCGTATGCGATATAAAGTGATTTTGGTTTCTTTTTATTTTAATCTCGACTATTACGGTCATTTTAGTTATATAATCCGACATTGCGACAATTCCATTGTGTGTTTTTGCTAAAGGATGAAATGCCAATTCTTGACCAAGGAGCATGACAAACTCATGAACATCGCCGCTGATATTACCCGTCTCATCGGGAACACCCCGCTGGTCTGGCTCGACCGCATGGGCGATGACCTTCAGGGGCGCATTGCCGCCAAACTCGAGTTTTTCAATCCCGCTTCGAGCGTCAAGGACCGCATCGGCGTAGCCATGATCGAGGCCGCGGAAAAAGCCGGCCTAATCCGAAAGAACACCGTCATTATCGAGCCGACGTCGGGCAACACTGGCATTGCCCTGGCTTTTGTCTGTGCCGCCAAAGGCTATCGGCTGGTCCTGGTCATGCCCGAAAGCATGTCCGAAGAACGGCGGCGGATTCTGCGCGCCTTCGGCGCCGAACTGGTTCTCACGCCTGCCGCCGAAGGCATGAGCGGAGCCGTCCGGCGTGCGCGCGAAGTGGCCGAGGCCTATGAAGACTATTTTATTCCGCAGCAGTTCGAGAATCCGGCCAATCCGGAAATCCACCGCCGCACCACTGCGGAAGAAATTTGGCGCGACACCGACGGGCAGGTAGATATTCTGGTCGCCGGAGTCGGCACCGGCGGCACCATCACCGGGGTGGGCGAGGTCATCAAGGCGCGCAAGCCGTCGTTTAGAGCGATTGCGGTCGAGCCTGCCGAATCGCCCGTGCTGTCTGGCGGCAAGGCTGGCCCGCATCGCATTCAGGGCATTGGCGCGGGCTTCGTCCCGGCCGTTCTCAACCGCGGCATCATTGACGAGATCATTCCGATCGAAGGCAAGGAAGCTTTTGCAACGGCGCGTGCGCTGGCCCACCGGCAGGGCATCTTTGCGGGCATCTCGTCGGGGGCAGCCGTTGCTGCGGCGCTGGCCGTCGCCCGGCGCGCTGAATCGAAGGGAAAACTTATTGTCGTCATTTTGCCGGATACCGGCGAACGCTATCTGAGTATGGATGTGTTTAACGGCAACTGATCTGGACATGGGCGGCAGACAGTCCCCGTCCGCTCCAGTCCGAAAAAAAAGCCCATGCGCAAGCTGCAGGCGGCCAGCCTGCGCCACTCTGCTGAAACGAGGTGAACTCATGCTGCGACCCAAGAACCTGACACGACTGTTGATCGGCATCATGATTCTCGTTGGTCTAAAGTATTCGACCACGCTGGTTTGGCTGGTCGGAATCATGATGCTCATCGCCGGCGTTACGGGTGTGTGCCTGCTCGAGATTTTGCTTATCCGCATCCTTGGCCGTCCTGCACCCAAAGAGGGCGAAGGGGAATCGGCGGGCTGGTGGGTTGGGTGCGGTTAACGGCTCACTGCACGCTCCGGAACATCCGCTGGGGTTCCGCGCCGGCATGATATGGTATTGCTCGATATGCTTGCCCGCGCGGGCTGGGGGTGCTGAGTTTTTTCGAGCGGATGAAAGCCAGAATTCAAAGAAAGGAGATTTCTCCAATGAACACGCTATTGGACTCGTCGGCTCCGCTGGATGTTGCCTGCGAGGTTTGCCCGGGTTCGCTTTTCAAGGTCAACGACCGGTTGGATTCTCTGACAGCCGGCGAATCTCTCGACATTATCGTTGGCGGCGACGACCAGTTACGCGCAATGGCGATCCACATCAAAGCCGAAGGCCATCGCATCGAAGCGGTCCGCCGCAAGGGGGCCCATCATATCCTGCGTGTCCGGAAACAGCAGTGACCGCAGCCCCGCAAGAGGCCATTTCTTTTTCGGAAGGGAATCTGTCGCGTGAGAATCAATCGCTTCATCGAAGACCGCCAAACCCGCATCGCCGTGGATATTGCCGTTGACGGCAAGACCGGTCGGCTGGATTTTGATACGCTCAAATCCGGCGGCCTCATCAAGCAGCGCCAGAAAGGTCTGTTCACGGTGAGGCTGAAATGTCCCGGCGGGCGCGTTCCACTAAATCGCCTGGCCAAAATTGTCGAAGTGGCCAAACAATACGGGGGCGACTACGTGCATGTCTCCGTCCGGCAATCCATCGAAATCCCTTATGTCCGTTATGAGCACTTCGGCGCGGTTCAGCGCGAACTGGCCGAAGTCGGGCAGGACATTGCCTCCTGCGGCCCCCGCGTTCGCGTCCCCAGCGCTTGCTCTGGCTGCGAATACAATCCCAACGGTCTGACCGATACGCAGTCTATGGCCGCGCACGTTTGCGACCGGTTTTTTGCCAAAAAGCCCCTGCCCCACAAATTCAAAATATCCTTTTCCGGCTGTCCGATTGACTGCGCCCGCACCAGCGAGATGGACCTCGCCTTTCAGGGAGCTGTCCGGCCGGCGTGGACTCCCGAAGCCTGCATCCGCTGCCGAATCTGCGAGAAAGCCTGTCTGGAGGACGCGATCCGTTGCGACGAAGAAACCGGCGAGCCGCGCCGCGACCTGGCCCGGTGCCTGTATTGCGGCGACTGCATCCGTGCGTGCCCGACATCGGCATGGCGTGCGGAGACCACAGGGTGGGTCGTACGGGTCGGAGGCCGCCATGGCCGGCATCCTCTGGTCGGCGCCCGAATTGCGGAACTTGTCCCCGACCCTCTGATTCCGACCATAATCGAGGCGGTTCTGGAGTGGTACGAAAAGGCCGGGGCTGCCAAAGGCCGAATCCGTATCGGCGTGCTTTTGCAGGAGGAATCGCTCTGGGGCGATTTTCTCCATACGCTACAACCCGTCCTTGGCGCCTATGCCATCGCCCATCCGTGCCCGCCGCGTCGCAATGAAATTCATCGGTAGCAGCGGTAGGAAAAGCATGCGCTGAAAGTCGGCCCTGATCCATCGGTTTTGCCTTTTATCATGTGTATCGCTTTTTGTTTCTTGACCGCCGCGTGGAAATCCGCCACCGTTTCCTTCGTTCTTGACGCACGTTACATCTGATCGCTTTGCATCTAGCAGCAGGAGGGAATACGTATGACACAAATTACGGACATCCATGCCCGCGAAATCCTCGATTCCCGCGGCACCCCCACGGTCGAGGTCGAGGTCGAACTCGACTCCGGGGCGGTAGGGCGGGCCGCCGTTCCCAGCGGCGCTTCGACCGGCGAGTATGAGGCTTGCGAATTGCGCGACGGCGACCCGAAACGGTTCCTCGGAAAAGGCACTCTCAAGGCAGTGACCAACGTCAACGAGAAGATTGCTCCCGCGATCATCGAAATGGACGCCACCGAACAGGTGGCCATTGACATGAAGATGATCGAACTGGATGGCACGGAGAACAAAAGCAATCTGGGCGCGAATGCAATTCTGGCGGTTTCACTGGCGGTGGCCAAAGCGGCGGCCGAAGAGCTGGGCCTGCCGCTCTATCAATACATCGGAGGCGTCAACGCTAAGGTCCTGCCTGTGCCGATGATGAATGTGATCAACGGCGGCAAGCACGCCGACAACAACGTGGACCTGCAGGAGTTCATGATCATGCCCATCGGCGCCAGGTCGTTTGCTGAAGCACTTCGCATGGGCGCCGAGACCTTTCAGCACCTCAAGAAAGTTCTCCAGAAGCGCAAACTCAACACAAACGTCGGCGACGAGGGTGGCTTTGCGCCCGATCTTAAGTCCAACGCCGAGGCGATCGAGGTCATTCTCGAAGCCATTTCTGCAGCGGGTTATACTCCCGGCCGCGACATTGCCATCGCGCTCGATCCGGCAGCCTCTTCTTTCTATGATCCCAAGGAAAACATCTATGTCTTGAAAGCCGAAAAGCAGCAGAAGATGGACTCGGCGGCTCTGGTGGATTTCTACATCGAGCTGTGCAACCGCTACCCCATCGTTTCCATCGAGGATGGTCTGGCGGAAGACGACTGGGACGGCTTCAAGTTGATGACCGAGAAACTCGGCAATAAGATCCAAGTTATGGGCGACGACCTTTTTGTCACCAACACCAAACGCCTTGCCCGCGGCATCGAATCCGGCGTCTGCAATTCGATCCTGATCAAACTCAACCAGATCGGCACGCTGACCGAAACACTGGACTGCATCGCGCTGGCCAACCGCCACAACTACACCGCGGTGGTTTCTCACCGAAGCGGCGAAACCGAGGATACCACCATCAGCGACGTGGTCGTGGCGACGAATGCGGGCCAGATTAAGACCGGCTCGGTCTGCCGGACCGACCGCATCTGCAAATACAACCAATTGCTGCGGATCGAAGAGCAGTTGGGCACACGAGCGCAATATCTGGGCCCGGCGGTGTTCTTCAATAAACGAAAATAGCATCCCACTCCGGCAGGCGGGATGCCTTATCCCGCCTGCCTTCGTTCTCTTATGCGCAAACTTTACGCAACCTCAAAAGCCGCGTTGTGGGCGGTCGTTCTTTTTACCACCGCATGCACCTACGCGCCGTTGCCGACGGGCCATTTTGGCGACTACACCGCGCTTCAGCCCCAACCTGCTCCGTGCCTCACCGTCTATGCCCGCTACATCCCGCCGACACAACCCACCCGCGTGGATCACATCGTGCAAGTCCTGCCCTCGCAGTGGAACGCTAGTCGAATTCTTGCCCCGTCGGAAGAAAAGGAACTGCTCGAGTATCTCGACCGGCGGTTTCAGCTCTATCTCCATCGTTTGGCGCCGCAGCCGGTCCTGGTGACGGCCAGCCGCAACCTGGATTTCTTCCTCGAAGCCGGCGCGGCCGTTACCCGAGTAAGGCTGTCCATTACCCGCATAGACAAAGGCACCGCCGCCCTCCGCCCTTTCCTTGGTGCATTTGGATTGGGTGCAACGGAACTGCAAGTCGAGGGAACGATGGAAGACGCCACAACGCGGCAGACCCTGGCGCGTTTTGCGCGCCGCACGCGCAACGCCGGTCTGGCCTACGGTCTGATGACGCCGCAGTCCATTCGGCCGCAGTTCTGTTGGAAGATTGCTCTGGATGAAACCGCCGAGCTGTTGGCCCGCTATGTTGTTCTCCAACTGAAATCTCCCCCTGCCGGTTGGGACGCAGTCCTTTTTCCGAAAGAGGATGCTGCGGAAGATGCTGCAAGTTCCCCGGTTGCCGAAGGACCTTCCTGATCCCTTTTCGCTGCTTTGCCCCGGTCTGGATTTCGGCCCGTCCGCACGTTGCAAATCTGAACGATTCTTCAGAATCTTTTCAGTAGCAGGCGAAAAGACTGTTCGACACACTCCCGATTTATCAGGAGCGACAGACCGTGCGGATTCTGGTAATCGAAGACGAAGCGAAAGTCGCCAAGGCTCTCAAGGAAGGGCTCGCAGCCGCCCACTACGAAGTGGTTGTGGCGCGCACCGGCGAAGAGGGCTTCTTTCTGGTCAATGCCGAGACATTCGATCTGCTGATCCTCGATCTTATGCTTCCCGGCCGCGACGGCCTCGAAATTCTCGCCACGCTCCGAAAACGCGGTCTGCAAACGCCCGTGTTGATCCTCACGGCCCGCGACACGGTGGCCGATCGCGTTCGGGGTTTGGACAGCGGCGCCGACGACTATCTGGTCAAGCCGTTTGCCTTTCCCGAACTTCTGGCGCGAATTCGAACACTGATCCGGCGCGCGCGGCCGGACCAGGTTTTGTGTCTGAAGCTGGCCGACTTGGAAATGGACCTTGTTGCACGCACCGTAACCCGCGCCGGCCAAAGTATTCAATTGACGCTGCGCGAATTCGAGTTGCTCGAATACCTGCTGCGACACCAGGGCCATATTGTCTCCCGCGAAATGCTCGCGCGCGAGGTGTGGAAAGAAACCGCACGGGCTACCCCCCTGGACAACGTCATTGACGTGCATATTGCACGGTTGCGGCGAAAAGTGGACGGGCCGTTCGAGACCAAGCTGCTCAAAACCGTCCGCGGCGTGGGATTTGTTCTTCGGGAGGGCGACGCGTGAGACTGTTCCCCCAAAGCATCCGCTGGCGCTTGACACTGTGGTTCGGTCTCGCTCTGGCGCTCATCCTTGCGGTGTTTTCGGCAGGCATTTACGCGTTCGTGCACGCCCGGCTCCACAAGCAACTGGATCGCCAACTTGGCAAGGAATTCGACGTAGTGAAAAAAACTCTTCGCGAGGAACCGGCGGAAATTGCTGAACTCGAAGAAGACGGCATCGCGCTGGCCTCGGTCTCGGAAGGGTCAACTCTGCTTTACCGCACCGACGACTGGCGCCGTGCGGAACTGGACAAAGCCATCAAATCCGGCGGCAGTTCGCATTCCGGCCGTCCTTGGTCCTGGACGCGCGGCGAGCGCTCCTATCGCCTCATGGCCGATACTGTAAGCACTCCCGGCGGCACATTTCAGGTGGCCGTGGCCCTGGACGCGCGACCCATCCGTCGGAGTCTGCGGACTCTGGCCTTGATGCTGGCAACCGGCTTTCCATGCGCACTGGTTCTGGCAATGTTGGGCGGCTATTTCCTGGCCGGGAGACTGCTTGCGCCCGTCGGCGCCATGGCAGCCAAAGCGCGCGAGATTACGGCCGACCGGCTTTCCGAGCGCCTGCCCGTGGTCAATCCGGCTGATGAATTCGGGCGTCTGGCCGCAGTCTTCAACGAGACGCTCGGTCGGCTGGAAGATTCCTTTGAACGATTGAGGCGATTTACCGCCGATGCCTCGCACGAACTGCGGACGCCGCTGACAGCCATTCGAAGCGTCGGCGAGGTCGCTTTGCAGGAGCCGCTCGATGCGGCAGCGGCGCGCGATGTAATCGGCAGCATGCTCGAAGAGGCCGACCGTTTGGCGCGGTTGGTGGACAGCCTGCTGGTGTTGACGCGCGCCGATTCGGGCCGCGTGACTCTGGCCGTCGAGCCGCTTGACCTGGCAGCACTGCTCCGCGACGTGGCCGATTGTCTCGGTGTGCTGGCGGAAGAAAAGAACCAGACGCTGGACGTCGAGACCACCGAAGCGTTGACCGTCGAGGCCGACCGCACCACGCTGCGTATGGCGTTGATCAATCTTCTGGACAACGCAATTCGATACACGCCGGCCGGCGGGCGCATTCGTCTCGCGGTGCGCCGTGCGGGAGACATGGCTGTCATCGAAGTTTCCGACACCGGCCCTGGAATTCCGCCCGAGCACCGCGAAAAAGTTTTTGAGCGCTTTTACCGCGTTGGTCTGGACCGCTCGAGCGAGACCGGCGGAGCGGGATTGGGCCTGGCGATTGCCCGCTGGGCTGTCGAAATCAACGGCGGACGTATTGAACTGGAAAGCGAAGAAGGACGCGGTAGCACATTTCGGATCCTGCTTCCCAAAAAGAAAGGAGGTGAGACAGCATAAAAGTTTCCCAGAGGGGAGTTGCGGAGTTTTCCCTCCAACGGCTCTCCGGCAGTTCGGGATGCGCGTACCCCGTCTGCCAAAACAAGAAAGCGCGGGAGTGATTTATCCCGCCCTCCATGAGAATGCACCATCGGAAACTTGCTATCGGGGCGATCAGCATGATTCTCGCTTTTTGCTGGGCCTTTGCGCCAACCGCCTATGCGGCAGAGAAAAAAGGCAAACCTGCAAAAGCGGAGAAAAAGGAGAAGAAAGGGAAGGCCGAGGCTGCCGTAAAGAAAGAGAAAGAACCGCCGGCAAAAAAAGTCTCGCTGAGCGACCTGCCCGCTCCGGCACGCACAACCATCGAGGCGCTTCTGATGGGCGGCGTCATCCGCGCCCTCGACAAAGAAGAAGCCGACGGCAAGGTGGTCTATGATCTCGAAGCCACGATCGGCGACCTCGAAGTCGAGTATGACGTCCTCGAAAACGGCGTGGTCATTTCCGCGGGTATGGCCGTTCCCTACGACTCGGTGCCGAAGGCCGTTCGCGCCGCCGCCGAAAAGTATTTCAAGACGGCCAGGGGCCTGAAGGCTTTTCGTGAGGGCGAAGAAGGCCAGGTCTTCTTTGAAATCGAAGGGCCCACGGCTACGTTGAAACTCACTGAAAAAGGCCAAATCGTTGAAGAAGAAAAACCCGATGCCGAAGCCGCGAAAGAAAAGGATATCGAAAAGAAACCCGCCAAGGCCAAAGGAGAAAAGAAAGAGTCGGAACAGGGTGAAAAGAAGGTCGAAAAGAAGAAAGCCCGCGGCAAGGAGAAAGAAGGCAATGGCGACGGCAAACGCGAAAAAGGCGAACGCCGACAAGCCAAAGAAGACAGAGAAGAAAGAGGCAGCGGGAAAATAAAGTCCTCGCGCAGCGCCGACGCCGATGATGACCAAGAAGCCGATGACGACGAAGACAAGGATGACGACGGTGATAAAGACGACGACGAGGATGAAGATGAGGACGACAAGAAGTAAGAGACCGTAGAAACGACGCGTTGCAGCCCGGAACAAAAACCGTTCGTACTTTCGCCCTCAGTTTGTCGAATGCTCTACCCGCTTCCGTGAGGCGGTGGATTTTGCGCCCGACGCAAATCCCAATTCCCGCGGAAGCGGGACTTTTTTTGCCTCCGCGGCGAAGCAGAAGTTCTGCAAAAAGCGCGTCTTACTGCAGTGGGAGAATGATTACGATAAACTGAAGTATGATTTGCGAATGGCAAACTAAAGTTTGAACTACGAATGGCAAACTAAAGTTTGAACTACGAACGGCAAACTAAAGTTTGAACTACGAACGGCAAACTGAGGGTTGAACTGTGAGTGTAAATTAAAGCCGTGGTTTTTCCGCCAGGGCGTCTCCGAGCAGGTCTTTCAGTTGCTCGAACGTCACCGCGCCCTCGCGCAAAATCCGGAACGGTCGCTCGACCAGCGACAGCACGGTCGAGACCTTTTCGCCCGGCGTCCTGCCCGCGTCGAGCACGCAGTCTATCTGGCTGCCGAACATCTCCAGCACCTCGTCGGCGGTCAGCGCCGGTGGCCGGCCCGACGCGTTGGCGCTGGTCACGGCCAGCGGGCGCGCCACCATGCTCATGACGGCCAGCGCTACCAGATGATCGGGCATGCGCAGACCGATCGTATCCGGAAGCGTAAATCCGGCGAACAGTCCGGCCGGTTTGCGGAACACAAGCGTCAGGGCGCCCGGCCACAGAGTTTCGATCAGCTCTCGCGCCGCATCGGGCACCTCGCGCACGAGACGCGACAGCCCCCGCGTCGAGTGTATCAGAATCGGTATGGGCTTGCCCCGCTCCCGCCCCTTGATCGCATACAGCCGCTCGACCGCCGCGCCGTTGGTGGCCACAGCCGCCAGTCCATACACCGTGTCGGTGGGCAGGGCAACAACTCCGCCTTCCAGAAGAATGTCGCTGACTTCCTCGATCGCAGCCACGTCGGGCTGGAGGGGATTGACGACAATGCGGCGCGTTTTCGGGCCCTCGGGCGACGCGGCGGGCGGCGGGGGCGCAGCGTTCGAAACCGATACCCCAACGGTCTCGGGCGCTCTTGCGGCGGCAGGGACCGCCGACTCGCCCGCCTCGGGCTCCGCGGCCGAGGCTTCCACGGGCGGGACAGGCGCCCCGCGCGCGCCGAAATACTCCGGATACTGGTCGCGCAGATTGTCCAGCGACTCGCTCTCCTTCTCCGCCCACTGGGCGCGAAGGCGTTCCAGCCGCGCTGCATAGTCCGGGTGCGATAGTGCCAGAAGCCGCAGCGCGCAGTGAATCGCATTCTCGACGTGGTTGATGCCGACTACCGCAACGGGCGCGTCGGCCGGCAACTCGGTCAGCGCAAAGAGCGCGTCCTGGCCGCGCAAGTGCGTGGTGTCCAGCGGCACGGCAATCACCGGGCGGATGGTTTGCGAGGCCACCGCACCGGCCAGCGACGCGGCGCCGCCGACGGCCACGATGAAAACCTCGACCCCTTCGCGCTCGCGCTCGCGGACCCAGCGCGCGAGGCGCTCGGGCGATTTTGACGGCGACGCCATCGTGAGAGCATACGGAATATCCCATTCACCCAAGCGGTCGAGGTGCCGTTTGAGGATTTGAAATTCCTGAAAGGTCTCGAACAGAATGCCCACGCGCGCTGGTTCTGTCATGGTTATTCCTTTTGGGGATGAAATGCCGACTGCACTGCGCCGCCCGTTGCTGCCGCCGCTCGACGAGCTATGATTCAACCCTGTCGGCCGGCACGTTGTCAATCTCTCGCAAAGAGGATTTTTGAGGCAGGACGCGCTCCCTTAAGGCGTTTGGTTCAAACGTTGGTTTCTCGTATTTCTCCCTCAATTCAGTTACGTGCAGAGTCTTCTCACGGCGCCAGCAACAGCGCGCCGACGACCACTACGTGCTGCTCCAGCTGCGCCGGCAGAATTTCATAGCGCCCGCGAAACGGTGGGAATACATAATTTTCCACCGCTGCCCGCAGCCGCTCGAACAGCGGGGGCCCCATTTGCGCAAACCCGCCGCCCACCACAAAACGCTCCGGATGCAGCACCGTGATCACGTTCGCAATGGCCAGGCCCAGCATCTCGGTGATACGGTCGAGCATCTCGTGGACCAGCCGGTCGCCGCGCTCGGCCGCCTCGGCAATCACCGGGCCGGTGATCCGGTTGGGACGCCCTTCGGTCATTTCGTAGAGGGGCGAGCCGGGCGGAATGCGATCCACTTGCCTCAGCCGGCGCTCGACGGCCCAGCCTGAGCAGAGATTCTCGACCTTGTCGAACGGGCGGTCGGCATCGGCTCCCGCCCAGAGGTTCGGGATATAGGTGTGGCCGATTTCGCCGGCTCCGAGGCCCTGTCCATTATAAAGGACGCCGTCGAGGATGACCGCGCCGCCGATGCCGCTCCCGATGTTCATATAGACCATTCGTTGCGCGCCGCGGCCGGCCCCGCAGCAATACTCGGCCCAGCCGGCGGCGTTCGAGTCGTTTTCCACGCGCGCGGGGATGTCGAAGGTTTTCTCGAACCAGTCCTTCAGGGCGAAATTCTCCCACCCCGCCACTTGATGCGAGACCAGCGTGGTGCCTGTGGCCGCATCCACCGGACCGCCGAAGCCCACGCCGATCGAGGCGGCTCGTGCCGCCGCGCCATAGACCGCGCCGGTCTCGCTCATCACACGGGAGACAAGCGATTCGATCTGCGCGCGAATGCCTCCTGCTCCGGCTTCGGGTTTCGCGCGCTCCGTGAGGATATGCAAAATCTCCCCGTCGCGCGTTCCCAGAGCCGCCTGCAACTTGCTGCCGCCGATTTCGACTCCGATGACCGGCGGCGCAGCAATTCTGCTGTCCAGAGCGTCGTTCATTCCCGCAACCTTTCACGCAGTACATCCACCAAATAGTGAAACACCACGCCGTGCACCGCCTCGACCGTTCCCATGTTGAAGCACGGCACATGAAGGCCGGCCTGGGCCAGCGCGCGCAGCCGCCCGCCGTCGTATCCCGTGATGCCGAACGTCGCCAGACCGTGGGCGTTCGCCCACTCGACCGCGCGCAGCACGTTGGGACTATTGCCCGACCCGCTGATGGCGATCAGCAGATCGCCCGCTGCCGCCAGATTGCGCAGCTGCTCGACGAAGATGGATTCGTAGCCCAGATCATTGGCCAGCGCCAGCACATAGGGCGTGTTGTCGGTGAGGCTGAGGACCTTCATGCGCTTCTGGCGTTCGAAATCGGTCAAGGTCCCCTTGGCCAAGTCTTCGCACAAATGCGAGGCGTTGGCGCCGCTGCCGCCATTGCCGATCAGAAAGATAAAGCGGCCCGCGCGGTAGGTTCGCTCGATGGCGTCCGCCAGTGCCTCGACCTCGCCGGCGTCCACGCGCGCAATCAACGCCTGAAACTCCTTGCAGTATGTTGGAAAATCCATTGTCCTCTCCTTATTCTTATGCACGCGCTCCACCTGCAGCCGTCAGGTATTCGCACACGTCCGGAAACCGGCGCCGGTATTGCTCGAACCGCTCGCGCACCTGCGCCGGCGTCGCCGTACCGGTGACACCGATCTGCTGCACAGTAATCGAGGCCACAAGATTGCCGACGAGCGCTGCCTCGAAAAACGACGCCCCCGCGCATAGCGCGCTGACCATGCCTGCAGTCAGGCTATCGCCCGCCCCGACAATGTCAACCGGCCCTTCATGAGTGTAAGCGGGAATGTGGCAGACCGCCTGGCCGTCGAAAGCTAAAACGCCGCCCTCGCCGATTGTCACGCAAGCCGGGCGTCCTGTCTGCCGCGCAATCCGGCGCACAATCTCCTCGGGCGCGGCTTCCATCTCGCCCAGTCCAACGGCCGTCGCCCCTTCGCTGCGATTCGGTTTGACAATCACATTGCGGAACTGCCCAATCCGCACGCGCGAGTCGGCAAAAACGACCTTGTGGCGATACTGTTCGCTCAGCTGCGCGATGGCCTCGCGCACGCGGTCGGTCACCACACCACAGTTTGCCTCCTGCACCTGATCGGCGACAATCAGGCCGTCACAAGAAGCCAGCCGGCGCGATAGCCGTGTAAGAATCTCGTCCTCGATGTCTCTCGGCAGCACGGCGCGGTTCTTGATGTCGAAGCGAAGGAACTCGCGCACCCCGCCATCCGGCTGAATTTCCATTAGCTTGACATAGGCCGGCGTCAGGCGGTCCGACCGTTCGAGCAGGTCGTCCAAGACAATTGCAGGGTGCGACATGCCGCGCCGCAAATCATACGCCTGGCCTTCGGCGCCGGTGAATCCGATGGGAAACAGCCGCCCGACGCCCAGCGCAACCAGGTTGTTGAGCACCGTTCCTGCGGCGCCCGGATACGTGCGAACACGCACAACCTGGAGCGCATCGAGGCCGGTCTCCAGCGAGACCTCGCGCAACGCCGGATTGGTGTCCAAATACTTGTCGAGAAAAAAGTCGCCGACGATCGCAATGGACAATCGCGGAAAAGCGTTCAGAAGGGTTTCCAGCCGTTCGCGATTCATGGCCTTCTCGCTGTCAAGTGTTCGCTCGGAGGAGTGCTCATCGGGTTCCCGCAACGCCACAATCCGGCGGAAACAGATACTCCAACAACACCTCATACTGCCGATATTCGGGGATAATGATATCCGCACCCGCGCGGATCAGCCGCTCGCGCTTCCATGGGTTGACACCGCACCGCCGCACCTCGTCCGAGGCTACGCCGATTGCCACGCCGCCGGCCTCTTTGGTATTTTCGATCTCGCCAAATCCGTCGCCAAAGGCCAGCAACTCCGGCCCGCGAAGCCCGTGCCGCCGAAACATGTCCGCAATCAGCATCTGCTTGGAGAAGCGCCGATGGTCGTCGAGCGCGCCGAAAATGCCCCCGTTGAAATATTCTGTCAACCCCAGCAGCCGTGCTTCTTCCTTCATATACGGCTCGTCCGTCCCGCTGGCCAGATACAGCGTCAGCCCGCGCCGCCGTAACGCTTCGAGCAATTCGACCGCGCCCGGCAGCAGCATCTGCTCGCGCGCAATGCGCCCCGACCGCAATCCCTCGATCCGTCCGGCAATCCTGCGGTTCAGCCGCTCGTAATACATCCGCTTATAGACCAGCGGGTCTTCGGGTGTTCCGCCGCGCTGTTTGATCTCTTCGCACAGTTGCATCATCTGATAGATGGTCTGCCGGCCGTTCAGCCGCATGACAAACCCCTCGACGATGCGATACAGTTCGTCCTCGGGCTCGTGCGTCGGCTGGGCCGCCAGAATCTCGACCATCATCGGGATCATCACGTCCGGCCAGCCCTCGCGAATCAGCGACAGTGTGCCGTCGAAGTCAAACAACACCGACCGGAACTGTCCCCGGGGCAGATCAGAATGGACAATCTCGATCTCGGTCCCGGGCAGAAAGCGGGATAGTGTTTGCGATGTCTCCATGCGTGCGACCGTACTCCCGTCCAACGGCTTTGTTTTATGGCAGGACATGCCGCGTTTTGCAACATGGAAACGGCCCGCCTGCATGGAGGGCCATTTTCCATGGGGAGGGTCGCGTTCCACGCCGACCGTATTCGGACGCGGGGGACGGCGTCTCTCCCGGGAGGAATTTGGTTCCAAAACTGCCGGATCATTTTCGGCAAGAAAAGCCCGCTGCCGATTTCGCGAGATGCGCCTGCTCGAAACCAAAAATAGGCTTGACGATTGAGAGAATCCTGCATCTTTCATGTATCTTGGAAGAAGCACCACTGTTGGTGCGGTCGAACTTTTGAGCTATATTCGATCAAAGGAGGATTCCTCCTATGCATCCATGGATTTTGGCTCTTGCAATGGCGTTGGCAGCAGCAGGGTTTGCCGCCGAACGTCCGCCGCGCGACGGCGAAGGTCCCGCACGGCGCGGGCTGCGCGACAGCGAACAGGCGGGCCGGATCAGTCCCGAAGCCGCCGCCAAGCGGGATAGCGGCACACCTCGCGAAGGCGACAAGCCGGGTCTTTCGCGTCCCCGCGACGGCGAGCGTCCGCGCGAAGGTGTGCGCGACACCGGACGTCCGCGCGAAGGCGAAAAGCCCCGCACCGCAGGAACCAAAGACAGCGACCGACTCGAAGGCGCCCGCAGCAAGGAGAGCGGGAAAATTCAGCCCGAGCGGATCGAGCGCGGCGGCGATCTGCCTCCCGGCACTCCGGGCAAGGTCGTTCCAACTTCGGTCAAGCGCACCTACAATCCGTTTCGGCCGCCTTCGGCGCCGCTGGATAAACCCGTTGCCAAGGAGGAAGCAAAGGCCGCGCTCCTCAAGGCGGTTCAGTTTTTCCATAAGCACGTGGCACACAACGGCGGATATCTGTGGGAATACAGCGGCGACCTTTCGCTTCACGAGGCCGAGGGCTTTGTGGACGACGGCCGCGTCTGGGTTCAGCCGCCCGGAACGCCGACCATCGGCGAGGCATTCCTCGATGCCTACGAGGCTACTGGCGACAAGTCTTGTCTCGACGCTGCTATGGACGCCGCCGGCGTCCTGATCAAAGGACAGTTTCACACCGGCGGATGGGACTATTTTGTAGCCACCGAGCCGGGCGACCAGAAACCGCGCAGAACCAATCTCGATGACGACACGACGCAGGCAGGCCTGCGCTTTCTCATGCGGCTGGATAAGATTCTCGGCTTTCAAAACAAGGAAGTCCACGAGGCGGCGCTTCTCGGGCTCGACAATCTCGTGAAGATGCAATACCCCAACGGCGCGTGGCATGTGTTCATCCAGAAACTCACGCCCTACACCATCGAGGAGTTCCCGATTTTGCAGGCTACGTATCCGACGACATGGCCGCGCTCGCCGAAAGGCTATGGGGAGCGGCCGCGGCTAACCTATTTCATCAATGACAATCTCATGACCAATGTTATCAAGACCATGCTGGATGCATGGGACATTTACAAAGACGAGCGCTATCTGGCGGCGGCGAAAAAAGGCGGCGACTTTCTCCTTCTCGCCCAGATGCCCGAGCCTCAGCCGGCCTGGGCGCAGGGTTATGATGTCAAGATGCAGCCGGTGTGGGGACGCGCGTTCGAGCCGCCGGCTATCTCCGGCGCCGAGTCGCAGGCCGTTCTGGAATCCCTTCTGATGTTGTATCGGCGCACGGGCGACCGCAAATACATCGAGACCGTCCCGAAGGCCATCGCCTATCTGCGCAAGTCGCTGCGGCCCGACGGCACGCTGGCGCGGTTCTATGAGTTGCAGACCAATAAACCGCTTTACTTCACGCGGAAATACGAGTTGACCTATTCCGACGCCGACATGCCCACCCACTACGGCTTCATTTGGGAGTCGCGGCTGGACGACATCGAGGCCGAATACAAGAAACTGGCCGCCGCCGATCCGGCAACGCTTGCAGCTATGAAAGAACCGCCCACGCCGGATTTGGACAAGCTTGCGGCTGTGATCGTCCGCACGATGGATGAGCGCGGCGCGTGGCTGGAGAAGGGGGCGTTGCGCTTTCACCGCATCGAGCCGGAGTCGGGCCTGATCCGCTGTTGGACATTTGCCGACAACGTCAAAGCGCTGTGCGAGTTTCTCAAACGAAACTGATCGCGGCGACAGGGAATTTAGAACACCAACCCCCGGTCGTGCACCATTAAATCGCCATACGACACGGTGCCGTTAGTCGGATCGTAGATGCGATTTACGAAATTTGGCAGCCTGCCCTCGACCTCGTTGCCCGGACGCCCCCCCAGGCCGTCGGCAATTTGATTGGGACCGCATGAGACCAGGTGAAATAGTATCGGCAGAAGAGGTGGGTGGCGGTCTGCGCCCCAGAAGGCGTAGTTGCTGCGATCAGGAGCACCCGAAGGCAAATTCTGCCGCGTGCGCGATAGATCATAGAACGGGCTTGTGGGAACGGTTGTGATATACGGCACGGGCGAAGTCAGGCGGGTCAGAGGACGGTAGTCGTCATACCAGTTGACGCCGTCGTCGGGCGGAAACGCATTGTAGTCCACACGATACGCCTCCATGGCCACGAGAATTTGGCGGAAGTCGCTGCGCACGCGCGTGACTTTGGCGCGTGTCTGCGCTTCGAGAAAATTGGGCAGTGCGATCGCCGCCAAAATGGCGATGATGGCCACGACAATCAGCAACTCGATCAGGGTAAATGCTTTTCTTCTCATGGTTGACCTCCTTTGGGCTTTTGGCGGGGATAAAGGATGCAATATTATGTCCCCTTTTCCTGACCTTGCTAACATTACACGCCTCGAGGACCGCAAGGGTCAATAAGAAAATCAATATGGATGAATTCAACGTGGCTTCCTGCCATAAACAAACATGGCTGCTCCACAATGACGCGCGCATCTTGCCTTAGATCATTAGAGGAAGCAATCTACAGGATCGAGAGAGTTGGAAAAATCCCCGCAGAAAAGCTTGACGAGCAAAAGGCCGCTTTCTAAAGTCTCAACTCACGCACGGGGCAAGGAGGGAAAAACGCGGGTTTCCTGTCGCGCAAGAATGGACCAAGATATTCGGAATACCGACGCCCGGGTAGACGGTATAACAGTTGAGGTTGGCTGTTCATTTTCACACTATATAGCGGCGCGAAAATGGCCGCAAATAGATGGCAAGGAGGTGAATTTATATGTTGAAGCGACTTCTGGGATTGGTCGTGGCAGTAGCTTTCGCGGTCGGCATAACGGCCTGTGGCGGCGGAACATCGCCTGAGCCTTCTAAACCGGCACCGGCCAAGGCTCCTGAGGCAACCAAGGCCGCGGAACCGGCACAACCGGCAGAGCCCGCGAAACCAGCGGAACCGGCACAACCGGCAGAGCCCGCGAAACCAGCGGAACCGGCACAACCGGCAGAGCCCGCGAAACCAGCGGAACCGGCACAACCGGCAGAACCCGCACAACCGGCAGCTCCGACGCCGGCGGCTCCGACCCCGGCGGCTCCAGCGGAGCCTGGCAAGTAGTTTGGTTCTTTTCCGGCCGATAGTATTGATCCGGAAAAACCAGTAGCGACGCTACTGGGAAGATGAAAAAGAAGATTTCGGCTGAACATTTCCCAAAATGCTCAGCCGATTTTTTTCGCCCTCCCATCATCGAGCCTATGGCAACTGCCGCCATAAGCGGCTCGGTCTGCATCTTTGCGCTAGATTTTTCGCGATAGGTCGCCAGCCGTCGCTTCCGGCTGTCCGGGCTCCATTATTGCAAAGTACAATTAAGGAATTTCCCTCTTGCGCTGGAGGGAAAAGAAATTGGTTCAATTTCATGATGAAGTGGCGGCCTTTTTGGTGACCTGACAATCGACAAAAAGTGCTATTTTCATGAAGAAACCGGCCTGTGGTTCAAGCCGAAAGCCAAATTGGACTGCCAAAAGGGAGGAAATCAGACCATGTGCAGATCTCGTAAGTCCGGAATCAAATCCGCATTAAAAGCCGCGCTATGGATTGTAGCAAACATGGCGACCGCTGGCTCAATTGGAACAGCGCAGGCGCAATTGCCGCTTTCGCAAGCTGCGCCTTCAGGCGGCCCCGATGCGGTCGCCCCTTCATTGGCAGAAAAAGCGGCCCGGTTTTACGCCCAGGAGCGTTGGCCGGGAAGCCGTCTTGTGGCCGCAACGCCTTACTTTGCTTTTGACGGCAGCGTCAATGCTTACGCTTTTCAGTTCGCCAAGGAAGGAAGCGAATTGGCCAATGAAACCGAAATCAATGCGCTGTTTCTACAGCGCGAAAAGCGGTTGGACGATGTTCGGGCCAATCGGCCTGCCGTATCCGGCACGGCAGTCTCGGCGGCGCGCTGGGAAAACGGGTCTAATCGTCCGGCGGAAATCTTGACCACAGCCAGTCCTTGGGCGCCCAGCACCGGCGGCGTGCGGGCCGCCTTGCCACCAGGGGGGGTGACTTTTCAAGCATGGCCAAGTCCCGAGGAAGCGGCGGCCAACGACGAATCTCTTGCGGTTTGGCGGCGGCAGATCAGAGCTGCCGCGCAGGATTCTATATTGTCCGATCAGATCGGCACGGTGCTCATTGCCGCACGCCACGACCTCTATCCGCTTCTGGAGCGGTTTGACGGCGTTGCCCCGCACATCCGCAATCAGACAAAAGTGCGCCGTCTGGGCGCAGTCCCAGCGACTCAATCCAACCCTGTCGCGCGCACCTACTATGCGGGGGCCATGGCGGTGCTCCATGAACCTGTCGGGGCCGAACCGGGGCCGCTGGGAGCGGGCGCCCCGTTGCGCCTTGTGAACCCAATCAATGAGTATCTGCACGAGATCAGCCCGCAGCAGCGGGCAACGCTTTCGGGGCGATTGCCAGCGGCCGAACCGGGCCGATGGCCCGTCCCGTCGCAAGACTTCTGGAAAGCGATTGACCTCGACGGCAAACCGCCTGTGAGCGGTGTGCCACAACCGCTGGCCGTGCCGACGGTTTCGATCATCGGGGTTCCATATTATCATCAGGACGACTATGGGGCCAACAGCTGCGGGCCGGTCGCCTCTGCACAGGCACTTGGCTACTGGGACAACAACGGTCTGGGAAATCTGGTACATGCTGGCAATGCCAACACCGGCCAGGAGGAAGAACTGATCTACGACCTCATGAAAGCGGAAAGCTACAGTCCGACGATCGGCACGTATGGCAATCAAATTGAGCCGGGGGTCGAGGCGGTGTCCAACAACGATGCCTATGGCCGCCGGCTCAGCGTCGCAGCCACGTCATATGGTAATCCCATCTCGTGGACGACGCATATCAAGAGCGAGATTCTCGCGCGGCGGCCGTTTGTCTTTTTCAACTGGAATACCGAGCTTTATCCTTATTGGGCCCACTTTGTGACCGGCATGGGATACAACGAAAGTTCCGGCCACCTTCTATTCGTCAATTACAATTATCCTCCCGACACACCCTACGAACTAAACTGGGACAATATCTCCGCCGATAATCAGGCAGTATATACAATAAGCCGCAGTTCCACCACGCTGTTCGACTGCCCCTGGTCCGATGGTTTCGAAAGCAGTGCCAGTTCGCCATGGGCCCGCGGGAGCAACAGCAGCGCGCCGTATTGGGGCCGCACATCTTACCGTGCGCACAACA
>JADFCW010000008.1 GCA_017161705.1 Candidatus Sumerlaeota bacterium
GAGGATTGCGGGGTCGGGATGAGACGGCGGGACTTTCATGCGCATGCCGCACGAACATTGGGCGATGTGATAGCCGCTTTTGCGATACAGCACGTCCATTGCCTCGCGCTTTCGAGCGGCGGGAGAGGGTTCAGCGTCGGTCGCACCTTCGCGCACAGGTATCTCGCTCGAATCGGCCAGCGCCGACGTACCGATCAATCCGGACCTGCCGCTGACGGCGCGGTAGGCTTCCTCGTATTGTACAAAAGAAGCACTTTTCCCCATGGCCCGAAGAATCTTGATCCTCTCGGCCGTCGGCGGATGGGTCGAGAACAAACCGGAAACACCGCCCCGGGCAGCCAGAGGGTTGACAATAAACATCGGGGCGATCACACGGTTCACCGTGGGGCGTTCGCTCAATACCGCTCTTTCGATCTTTTCCAGGGCGGAGGCCAATCCTTCGGGGTAACGCGTGAAACGCGCCGCCGACGCGTCGGCCAAATACTCGCGCTTGCGCGAGCAGGCAAAATAGAGCAAGCGTGCAAAGATCGGCGCCAGAATTACCAACACCAGCGAGATCACTACCAGAAGGGCCTGCACCTGATCGCCGCCCCGGCTCCGCCCGCCCCGAAACCGCCCATAGGCCATGCTCCGCCAGAACAGGTCGGCAATCAGCACAATGGCCGCCACCATCACGCCCGCTAACACGATGAACCGCGTGTCCTGATTGCGGATGTGCCCAATTTCGTGGGCGACGACGCCCTGCAGCTCGTCGCGGTTCAGCCGTGCCAGAAGCCCCGTGGTCACCGCCACCGCTGAACGTTTCGGCGATCCGACCGCAAACGCATTGGGTACGTTGGACTCGATCAGGTAGACCTCGGGCATGGCGGGCAGGCCCGAGGCAATGGTCATCTCCTCGACGATGTTGAACAGTTTCGGCAGGTCGCGCTTTTCGATCCGGCGCGCGCCCGCTGTTGCCAGCATGATATTATCGCCGCCGGCATAGGCGACCAGGGTCAGAATCAGCCATACGGCTCCGGCCAGTGCCGCGCCGGCCAACGCCCCTTCGGGCGCACCCGTGGCGGCCGCGCCGAGACTGGATCCCAGCGCCAGCAGAAGAACGGCCATCAAGACCAGAAGGATCGCCGACTTGCGTTGGTTGGAACGGATTTGCTCCCACACGGTTTTACCCGCTTCCCGGCCGCCCTCGTTCGCTTTGCAGCAGACGGCCCAACAAACGCTTTACGGCTTCGGTTTCCGGTGCTCCGCCCGCCGATTCGATCAGCCGTCCCAGTTCGCCCTCATCGAGCCAGAGACCGTGGCCGTGCGAGCAACGGTCCACGACCACCGGCAGCGATCCTTTCGCGTCCACTTCATCCATTCGCGCGCCGCAGACCGGACATCGCCGCTTCGGGCCGCTCAAAGGCCGACCCTGCTGCTGGAGAGTCTGGCGGATCGGTCCGGACGGCACGCCGCTCATTTCCAGCAGAAGCTCGAGTTCGCCCCGATCGAGCCAGATTCCCTTGCACCGCAAACAGTGGTCCACCTCGATGCGGTCCATCTCCAGCACAATCATTTCAATCAGGCAAACGGGACACAACATCCCAGTGATCCTTCGCGGCTGAAATCCGTTCGCGCCTGCGTAGTGTTTTTGTCGCACTCCGGCGGTCGGGCAAGGCCGTTACGAAATAATCTCCGTTCCGATCCCTGTATCTGTGAACAGTTCGAGCAGGAGCGCATGGGGGATGCGCCCGTCGAGAATATGGGTTTTTTCGACGCCGCCGGCAAGAGCTTCGAGACAGGCGCGAACCTTCGGGATCATGCCGCCGCTGATGATGCCATCGCGGATCAATGCCTCGCAATCGGCGGCGCGAATCGTGGGGATCATGGTTGCAGGGTCGGCGGGATTTTTGCAGATCCCGCGCACGTCCGTCAATAGAATCAGGCGCGCAGCTTTGAGGGCGGCGGCAATTTCGGCAGCCACCGTGTCGGCATTGATGTTGAGCGTCTGGCCGTCGGCATCCACGCCGATCGGTGAAATAACGGGAATAAACTCGTGCTTGTCGAGCACATCGAGGATTTCGGGATTGACGCGTTCGACTTCGCCGACGTAACCGATGTCGCCGACCTTGCCGTCGGGACCCGTCGGCCGGAACCGTTTGGCCAGAACCAGTCCAGCATCCTTGCCGCTGAGCCCCACGGCCCGACCCCCAGCCAGGTTGATTCCATTGACAATTTCGCCGTTGATCTTCCCGTCGAGCACCATCTGCGTGACGGAAAGAGTCTCCTCGTCGGTAACCCTCTGGCCCTCGAAGAATTTCGGCTGAATACCCAGCTTTTTCATGAGCTTGGTAATTTCCGGCCCTCCGCCGTGAACAATCACCACCCGAATGCCGACCGATTCCATCAGCACCACGTCGTGGATGACTCCCGCCTTCAACTCCTCCTTCACCATGGCGTGGCCGCCGTATTTGATGACGACGGTCTTGTTGTCGAATTGCTGGATGTACGGCAAGGCCTCGGCTAAAACGCGGGCGCGCTCGATGGCCGGTGCCAGAACCGGATCCTCGAGCTGTTGTTCTTTTGCCGAACCCATGGGGTGTTTTCTCCTCCCGAAACAGAATCATGGAGCCGACGCGCGGCTCGCGCCATGGAAGCAGTTCATTGGCTGCCCGCCTGCGCCGCCCTCACCGTTTGTTTTCGATTTTCAAATTGTCGAACCGAACCCAGTTACCCACCGTGCTGAAACCAAAATAGCGGTGTTCGGCATCCTTGATGGGCGTTTCGTCCGAAGCGCTGATCAACAGGTCCTCGTTGATATAAACTCGAATCGAGCCCCGGTAGCGTTTGATTTTCACTGCATAGGGACGCTCTTTGTGCAATGTGATAGATTCGCGGCCGAGGCGCTCGCGGCTGGCCTCATCCCCGTCGCGCGTGATCTTATACAGCGTAATCCGCTTGTTGTCCGACCCGCCGACGATCAACTCGTAGCCCGACAGCGTCTTTCCGTTGCCGAAAATGTAGCAATTGAGCTCGCCCGGATGATCGAGGCATTCGCCCTCGAACTCCATCACCAGATCGTCGGGAATCGGATGCCTCAGCCAAAGAATGGTCCGGGTCTGCGAGGTTTGGCGCGCATCGCCCTCGAGCCAGCCGTCGCGAACCGCCCACTGGCCGGTGTCATTCCATTGCCAGTCCATCATTTCGGCGTTGGAGTTGAACTGCGCTCGGAAGATAGCGAGCGTGCCGTCCTTGCTCTGTTTGCTGCCGCAGGCCCCCCCGACGAGAGCCATAGCCCCAAGCAGCCATATAAAAATGAAAGCACCCCTTCCCCGCGTACCCCGCTGGCTTTTTCGGATGCTGCTCTGACGACAGGTGGTTTGAGCTTTCATCTTCCTGCACGGTCAACCATCAAGTCGTATAATGGGCGTTAAAGCTGACATAGGCATCGGAAATGTCGCAAGTCCAAAAGATTGCAGCGCCCGAACCGCCCGTGCCCAGGTCCACCTCGACAGAGAATTCTGGCTTTTTCATCGCCGCGGCCAGCGCCCCACGGTCGGCCCCTGTCAGCGTTCCCCGATCCAGCACACGCATGCCGTCAAATCCCACGCTGCATTGCCGCGGATCTAATTCCACGCCCGCATTGCCCAAGGCCGCCGCAATCCGGCCCCAGTTGGGGTCCTCGCCCAGAAACGCCATTTTGACAAGGATGGAATTGGCCAGCGAGCGAGCGACTTGCCGCGCCTCGTCGTCCGACCGCGCGCCGGTGATCCGGAGCGTGACCAGCTTGGTCGCCCCTTCGCCGTCGCGCACCATCATGCGCGCCAGCTCAATGCATATATCGCGCACAGCGTTTTCGAAGACCGCTGCCTCGGCGCTCCCGCGCCGGATCGCGGCATTGCCCGCCGCGCCGTTGGCCAGCAGGATCACCGTGTCGTTGGTGCTCGTGTCGCCGTCCACCGAAATGCTGTTGAACGAATCGCGCACGGCGGGACGCAACACGGTCGGCAGACAGCCGGACTCGACCGCCGCATCGGTGGCCAGAAAACAGAACATCGTCGCCATGTTGGGATGAATCATACCCGCGCCCTTGGCCATGCCGATCAAACGGACGTCCTTTCCGCCGACCTCGAATCGGCGTCCGGCCATCTTGCGGAACGCATCGGTCGTGCAGATCGCGTCGGCCGCCGACTCCCAGCCGGTCGGACTCAGCGCGGCCGCAACGCGCGGAATGCCTGCCTCGATCTTGTCCATGGGCAGCGGAACGCCGATAACGCCGGTCGAACAGACAAACACTTCCTCCGCTGGCGCGCCGATGGCCCGGCCCGCCGCCTCGCACATGGCCAGAGCATCGCGCTCGCCTTGCTCGCCCGTGCAGGCGTTGGCATTGCCGCTCGATGCAATAATAGCGCGCGCGCCGTTGCGGCCGTGACGGCGCGAAACCACCACCGGCGCGGCGGCAAAACGGTTCTGGGTGAACATCGCCGCCGCCTCACACCGCGTCTCCGAAACAATCATCGCCAGATCGGGCCGGCCCGATGCCTTGATCCCGCAGGTGACGCCCGCGGCGCGAAATCCCCGCGGATAGCATGCGCTTTCGACTGGCTGGGGACTATACATCGCCATTGCGCAATCCTTTCCTCGTGCGCCGGACAGTTGCGGGAAAAATTTTGACCTACCATCGCGAGTATACCGCACCAGCGCAACGAGTCCGGCATCATGCGCGCGCCCGCAAAACAATCAATATAAAACTCTGCCGCGGGGGGCGGTGCGTTCGCTGACAGGCCTGTTCCGCAAAGAGAGAATATGCGCAGGGTGCGGCCTCCGCACCCCGTTCCGCCCCCGCCGGATTTCTATCTTGATTTGGAAGCGAGGTCTTTGATAACCACCCGAGCAGCGGCGGCGGGAAATTATAGGGCCGCAGGAGGACCGAAGCCTCTAGGTAACCGCCGTTTGTTCCCGCAATCGAGCCGCCGCAAAAGTCATTCGGCGAGGTTTCGCATGACCAAACGCACGGGCATCGCCGTTGCAGGCAATTGGATTATTGACCACGTCAAAATTCTCGACACATGGCCGGCCGAGGGCACCCTGGCCAACATTCTCTCGGAAGGCCGCGGCACAGGGGGCGCGCCTTACAACGTCGCCGTGGACCTCCACACTCTCGACCCCTCGCTGCCCATCGAGTGCATTGGTCTGATCGGCCGCGACTCCGACGGTGAGTTTATCCTCGGCCACATGCGCGCCCTCGGCTGCGACACTCGCCAGTTGCGCCAGACCCGCGCCGCCCCAACTTCCTACACCGACGTGATGACCGTTCAAGGAACGGGTAACCGCACGTTTTTTCACAACCGCGGCACCAATGCGCTGTTTTCCATTCAACACATCAACTTCGACGCCGTGCGGTCGCGCATCTTTCATCTCGGCTATCTTCTTCTGCTCGATCAATTGGACAAGAGCGATCCGGAGTTTCGCACGGTGGCGGCCCGGTTGCTCTGCGAGCTTCGCAAGCGCGGCATCAAAACCTCCGTGGATGTCGTCAGCGAGGACAGCCGCCGCTTCGAGCGTATCGTCAATCCCGCCCTGCCCCACATGGACTATCTCATTCTCAACGAAATCGAGGCCTGCCGCACCACCGGCCACGTGCCGCGAAAGGGAAAGCACCTCGACATGGCGGCCATCAAGGCCAGCGCGCGCGAACTGCTCCGGCGCGGCGTCCATGAACTGGTCTGCATTCACATGCCCGAGGGCGGCTATGTGCTCGATGCCAAAGGACGCGAGATTTTCCAGCCCTCGCTTGAACTGCCGCGCAGCTTTATCAAAGGAAGCGCGGGGGCCGGCGACGCCTTTTGCGCCGGCATGCTCTACGGCATTTACAACCGCTGGCCGATTCGCAAATGTCTTCTTCTGGCCGTCTGTTGCGGCGCCGCCTGCATGAGCGATCCCACGTGCACGGCGGGCATGCGGCCGCTGAAGGAAACGCTGGCCCTGGCCGGCGAATTTGCCTTTCAGGAACCGTTGGAGGTGTGAGAAGAAACCCTGCTCCTGCGTGAAACAGCGCCCGACCCTCCGCCTCCCGCGGCAAGTGCGTGCCGCTCGTTTCCAACACCCATCCCCAAAGGGATGCCCTGCAAATTCAACTCTGGGGATAGGCCTGCCCCGCGCGCAGTTCAAATCAAAACAGGCTTTCTACCCTTTTGAGCACGCCAACCTCCCCCCACCAAAGCAATCAATTTCCGCTTGCCCTCCTGGTGTCAACATGACAAACCATCGGCGGATTCATGGAACCGAACCGTGCGCCAAAACCGTTCACCGGCAAGAGGTCCGGCCGCTTGTCCAAAATCCAAAACCGAAAATCCAAAAGCCACAGGAGCCGAAACATGGCCAAACGTCCGTTTATCCACGAAGATTTCCTTCTCGAAACCGAGCCCGCACGGCGGCTGTATCATGAGTTCGCTGCCGACATGCCCATCATTGACTATCACTGCCACCTCTCGCCCGAACTCATCGCCCGCGACCACCGCTTTGCCAATCTCGCCGAAATCTGGCTCCAGGGCGATCACTACAAATGGCGGGCCATGCGCGCCAACGGCGTCGCGGAACGCTTCATCACCGGCGATGCCAGCGACTGGGAGAAATTCGAGAAATGGGCCGAGACCGTCCCCGCGCTGCTTCGCAATCCGCTCTATCATTGGACGCACCTCGAGCTGAAGCGGCCGTTCGGAATCAACGACCGGCTGCTGGGGCCGAAGACTGCGCGCGCAATCTGGGACGAGTGCAACGCCAAGCTGAAAAAACCGGCTTTCTCTTGCCGCGGCATCCTCAAGCAGATGAATGTCGCCGTCGTTTGCACGACCGACGATCCGGCCGACTCTCTCGAGCATCATCGCGCGCTGGCCGCGGACAAAAAGTTCCCCGTCAAAGTGCTGCCCACCTGGCGCCCCGATAGGGGCATGGCCGTGGAAAACCCCGCCGCCTTCAACGCATGGCTCAGCCGCCTCGAAGCCGCCGCCGACCTCGAGATCAGGAGTTTCAACACCTACATGGAGGCCCTGCGAAAGCGCCACGACTTCTTTCATGAGACCGGCTGCCGTGTCTCGGACCACGGGATCGAGACCGTCTATGCCGAGGAAACGCTCCTTAGCAAAGCGGCCCAGATCTTTTCCAAAATTCGCGCCGGCAAGATGCTCGACTCCAGCGAGATCGCATCTTTCAAGTCTGCCATGCTCTATGAGTTTGCCGTCATGGACGCCGAGAAAAACTGGACGCAGCAATTCCACATCGGCGCTCTGCGCAATAACAACACCCGTATGTTTGAGGCCCTCGGACCCGACGCGGGGTTTGATTCGATTGCCGACGGCGAACTGGCCCGTCCCCTTTCGCGCTTCCTCGACCGACTCGAACGCGCGGGCCGCCTCACGCGTACCATTCTCTACAACCTCAACCCCCGCGACAACGCGTTGATTGCCACCATGATCGGCAATTTTCAGGATGGCCAAACCCCCGGCAAAATCCAGTTCGGCAGCGCCTGGTGGTTCCTCGATCAACTCGACGGCATGACCCAGCAGATCGAAACACTTTCACAGATGGGCCTTCTCAGCCGTTTTGTCGGGATGCTGACCGACAGCCGGTCGTTCCTCAGCTACACGCGCCACGAATACTTCCGGCGATTGCTGTGCAACATTCTCGGCAACGACATTGTGCGCGGCCTGATCCCCAACGACATGGCCATGGTCGGGGCCATGGTGCGCGACATCTGCACTTACAATGCCGTGCGCTATTTCGGCTTCGATGTGCCGGGGATCAAGCTGCCCAAGGGATAACGCAGAAAAACTTATCCGCGACTTATCCAAGTCTCGTTTCTGGAAAAGCGCCAGCAGCGGGGAAAAAGCGCTTCTAGAATGTCGGCGGCCTGCGGTGGGATTTCCACTTGATGGAGATAGGCCAGCGTGCGCGCCGAGCGGTAGCCGAGGATCATCTGCGCCACGGCGCCCGCACGCAACGGCACCGGCGCGAGGCCGGCGGCGATTCCCGCACGGACATGCCAGCCGGCGAGGGTTGCCTCCAGCGTGGCTTGTCCGGCATCGGTGTCAAACGCAACCGCGCCGGGTTTGATGTCTGCCCGTTGGGCAGGCCCTCCCGATACTTCCAGAACCGCTTGAAGGGCCGCGGCCAGATCGGTCAGACGCACCATGTCGCAGCGAACGTTGCGCGACCGTCCATTTTCCTCTTCGTCTGCGTCCTCCTGCGGTTCGCTAGGGGAAACGCGCACGCGCGCGCCGGCGGCCATCGCCATGACCATCAGCGGCGTGTGGCGCGTGGCATAGATGGGATAATTCAGGCCGGGGCCGGGCGCGGGCGGATACTCGAACAGAATGCGCGACTTGCCTCGGCTTCGCGCTATCCACGCCGCCTCGCGCAACGCCGCAACGGCTTCCCCTTCGTCGAGATCGCGTTCGCGCGCCACGACCAGCAGGTCTTCCTGGATGTCCGGCGACTCGTCGAACACTAGCATTCCCTCGGGATTGTCCGGCCGCCCGCCTCCGAAGGTCTGTTCAATTTCTTCGGGTCGAAGAACAAACGCGCTGTTATGCGTGAAGGTCTCGAAACCCAGCTCTCGACCCAGCGCATAGGGCAGGCGCGCTGCCAGCCACGGCACGCCTGCCGCGCGCAAATCGCCGCAGCACGCAGCGAGAAGTTCCCGAAAGGCGTTTGCATCGCCAAACTCCGGATGCATACGGCCGGCAATCAGAAACGCGTAGCGAACGCTGCCGCGCGGGAAGTCCATCCGGCGGTCCGGGGCTATTGCGGCGAAGGCAACGGGAAGGTCCCCGACGCACAGTACGCGGATCCACTCGGAAGGGACGGAATCCCATGGAGCGGAAATCGGCGCGTCCCGCAAAAAGCGCTCGACCGCCGCCGCTCCTTCCGCCGTTTCCGCAGTCAAAATATTTGCCATGTTGTTTGTACTCGACAAAGGAACTGCCTGAGGCCTCCGGCCACCCCGCGGCATTCTCCCGCGCTACTTTTCCGTTTGGAGTAGTCGCGGCAGGCGCGGTTCGACAATACGAACCGCCAGGTTCTCCACCCCATCGTCGTCGCGTTCGGGCGAACCCAGCAGGTCGTTGCCGAGATACGTGGCCTGCGTTCGCAGCGGGTCGTCCTTTGGCTCGAAGAGGAACATAATGGGCGTCGAAGCCGCCTGCGCTTTGGGCCGGAACCGGATCCTTGCCACATAGCCGCGTTCGGCCAACACGCGCCGCCCAAGGCAAGATACCGCATACACGATTCGACCGGCGGTATTCGAGACGCTGTTCTCCAGATGAATGTCGAACGGAAACTGGTCGTGGAAATCGCCGTCAAAAATGTTGACGCCGGTGGTAATCCAATTGTTTGCGTCGTCGTCCACCACTTCGAGAACGTTGGGATCGAAGGCGATCTTCAGCGCCAACTTGCTGACGTCGAGCAGGCGCGGATTTTCGAACCACACACCCACGTAGAAATCCTCGTTCACGGGAATCTCCTCGCGGTTGGTGGTCAGGCGGAGCCGGATGCCGCCGCGCGAAGGGCTTTTGCCGGGGCCGGCAAACAATTCGTCGCCGATAGGCGGTCCGTCCGCCAGCGCCGCCGGCGAATACACCTGCAACGACATGCCCAGTGCGCCCGTATTGCCCGTGCCGCCAAGAATATTGACCCCTTCGGTGTTCGATAACGCCGTGCGCTTCATTTGCCATACGCCAAACGTGATGTCGGAGGCATGGACGGGGGCGAGCGACTTCCAGCGGATGGAGAAGAAATCCGCCGACTGCGCCGCGGTCGGTTTGGCCAGCCGCGCGCGATACGTCAAGATGCCCGCTTCGGTAAAGACGACCGACTCCGACTGGCCTTCGATCAATGGAGCAATATCCTCCTCGTCGAGTCGGAGCGGTTCGAGCACCCTCGGGTCGTACTGCAAAATAATCTCGATGGTTTGAAATTCCTTTTTCCCCGGATTGGCAAGCGACAGGCGTGTTTCCAGCTCGTCGCCCACGGGCACGCTGGCCTGGAATGGAGTCAGATAGACAAGGGCCACATCGGGCGGCGGGCGATAGGAAAATGCCGCCGACACGGCCGGAGCGGCCGGTGCGGCAGCACGCGGTGGAGGGGGCGGAGCACCCTGAACGACGGTTGCGGGCCCTTTGTCGCGGGTCGAAGCCGGTCCTTTGCCCGGCGGAGTCGGCACACCGCCCGCGGGTGTCGGCGATGGCTGGGTGCGCGAAGTCCGGCCCGATGTGCGACCCGCTATGCCCGGTGCGGGGCCTGTATCGGCGCCCGTCGAAGGCGAGCCGTATCGCCCCGTGCGCGGATTGCGGGTGCGAGTGCCGATGTTCCCTGTGCCGAGTCCGCCAGGGCCGAATGTCCCGGGATAATTGGGATAGCCGGTTCCGTAGCCCGAACCGTAGCCGGTGGAGTATCCGTAAGGATTGGTCGTTACCCCATATTGGGTAGGATCTTGATAGGAATACCCCGAACCATATTGTCCATACTGTCCATAAGACCCTGCTGGATTGTAGCCGGAATAGGGCGTAACCGCCGGCCGGCTGTATTGTGCATGCAATGGCAGGGCCGCCAGGTTCATGCAAAGCAGGACCGCCGACCGCAACGGAGAAAGAGCGCGGCGGGCCTGCTGCGGCACGGGGCGGCTGGAATGCGCTGCCAAGCATTCCGTCTTGTTTGAATCTGAATTCCGCCGTTGCGTAATCACAATTGCCGACGGTCCTTTCACAATTCCTTTTCAAGGATAGAATGGCTCGGCGCGGGGGCGATTGCAACTGCTTTTGCTGCCGATACGGAACCTGAGCCTCCAAGAGGCAGGGCGAAACCCCACCCTCGGATGGAGGCATGCCTTCCGCGGCGCTAGCCCCCTCGCAACTTCTGCATTCTTTATGCCAGCATTATACCCATGCCAAGACGCCGGCGACCAGAAACGGCAGGTCGAGCAAAAATGCCCAAAGCAGATGCGAGCGCATTCTCTGCCGATAGGTGACCCAGTACACGGCAGCCATTACCAGCACAGGGGTCAGCGGCAGCCACGCGTCGCGGAATTGCCCGGTCGAAAGCCCCAGGACCGCGGCCATGATAGCCAGACCGGCCAGAATAAAGCTCAGCAAATAATGCGTCGGTTTGCGCCCTACAAGGATCGGCAGCGTCTCGCGTCCCAGCAATAAATCCCCTTCGATCTCGCGATAGTCCACTGTCAGCGAGCGAACCATGGCCAGCCCAAACACGAATCCGGCTGTCAATATCAACGGCGTCATATTGCGCCCCCCCAGCCACGCGATGCCGTACGTATGCACCCACGGGATAATGACAATCATCATCGCCCATGCCAGAGCCACGCACAAGTCTTTCGAGCCGGGAATGTTATGAAGATGACGATAGCGCATACGTCGCGCCCAGGATTCCGGAATGCGCCCGAAACTATAGATCGCCCCCGCGAATGTGGTCAGCGCAACCAGGGCAAACACCCAGACGCCCATCCAGGCGCTGAGCACAATGGCAGCCAAAAGCGACAATAGCGCCCCGCACAGCGCCGTACGCCGATGCGCGGCAAACTGCCGCGTCGGGCCCGACACCAGCGACAGATCGCGCGGCAGCGTCGCCCACAAATGCAACAAGTGCATCGAACCCAGATAGAAAAACGGCAGCCCCGAATAAGCCAAACGATACTCCAGACGCATCAAGTGGCTGGCGACCAGCGCCAAAGCCCCCGCCCCAAGCGCCAGAAACACCTGGCCGATGACCAGAAGCCGCAACAGAGCCGATGCCGCCCGCCACACCAGCGGCCGTCGCCGCCGTTGCAGCCATTCCAGCCGATCCACCACCTGCTCGATGATCCAATGGGGCGTCGAAGCCCCCGCCGTGACGCCGATTTCCTTATATCGCTCCAGCGCATCCAGAGGCAACTCTTCCGCCGTTTCGACATGCCACGTCGGCACGCCGCGCTCGCGCGACAGCTCGACCAGCCGCGTCGTATTGGCGCTGCCCCGCCCGCCTACAACTACCACCGCATCCACCTGTCCCGTCAGTTCAAACAGCTCCAACTGACGATTGTTGGTGTCGCTGCAGCGGGTGTTGAACACCTGCACGTTCTTACAGCGTCGGCGAATCGCCTCGACGCAGCGCTCGAAGCGGTCGCCCCCCTGTGTCGTCTGCGCCACCACGCAGACCTTTTCCAGGCCATCGGGCAGTGTTTCGACCTCTTCCGGTTTTTCAATCACCAGACCCCGCCCATGAGAATAGCCCAGTAGACCCTCGACCTCGGCGTGGCCGCGGTCGCCGACAATAATGACATGGAACCCTTCGGCGGCCTGGCGCTCGACAATGCGCTGGGTGCGCGCCACATGCGGACAGGTGGCGTCAATGACCTCGAATCCGCCCGCGGCCAGATTCTCTTTGACGTCGGGCGCAACGCCGTGGGCGCGGATCAGAATCGGTCCGCCGCTGCGGCATTCCGGCTCCTTCGGCATTTGCTCAATGCCCTTGGTGCGGAGCAAATCCAGCGCCTGCCGGTTGTGAATGAGAGGGCCGAACGTCAGGATGCGCTGCGAGCGCTCGTGCGCCACACGAAGCGCCAGATTGACGGCACGCCGCACACCCCAGCAGAACCCAGCGGTTTTGGCCAGTCGAATACCCATACAAAACCTTAAAAACCCCCGGTTCTATACCGCTGTGCCATTCTGTAGTCTGTCATTTCCGCACGCAGTGCTATTCCCGTTTCGCGTTTTGCCTTTTTCGCTCGATCACCTCGGCATGGGCGAGGGCGGAATAGGAGGCGGCGGAACGGGATTGGCCACATAGGCCAGTTCCTTTGGGCCGTATTTTTCTTCCATCTTCATGACCTGATCCCATGTCACACGCTGGCCCGTGTAGGCCGATGTGCGCCCCATAATGGCCATGAGCGTGCTGCGCGCAATGTTTTCGGCTTCGTTGAGATAGGGCGCTTCGCCGCGCACGGCCGCAATCAGATCGGTGTGCTCCTGAATGTAGGGCTTGCTGCCGTCGGCCTCGGACTTCCACGTCTTGCCGCCGCTGCGAATCGTGCCGCTGGGGTCGCAGGTGCCTTTTGTGCCGACGACCCATTCGCCGATTTTGTTCCAGCAGTTGTCAATCTGACGGCACATGCTGTGGACATAGACTTCGTTGGGAAAGACGTACTCTACGGCGAAATTGTCGTAGCAGTCGCCGAAAGGACGACGCAGCTGACTGCCCATGCCGCGCGCCTCGACGGGGTTAGTTCCTAACACCCACAGGATCACATCTAGATTGTGGCAGTGCTGTTCCACGATATGGTCGCCGCACGTCCACCGCCAGCGATACCAGGTGCGAATCTGGTATTCGACGTCGCTCATTTCCGGCGGTTTGGGCGGATAGACGCGGGCGCTGCCGCCGCCGCACCACCAGATGTTGGCGGCGACGATGTCGCCGATCGCCCCGTCGTGAATTCTCTTGATCGTCTCGATATAAGTGGCCTGGTGGCGGCGCTGCGAACCGACGGCGATGTTGAGTTTCCTGGCGCGCGCCTTCTCGCCCGTGGCGATAACCTGGCGGCAACCGGGTGCGTCCACGGCCGCGGCTTTCTCCATAAACACGTGCTTGCCGGCCTCGATAGCCTCATCGAGATGAATAGGATGGAAGTAAATCGGGCTGCAAATCAGGATAATATCGCAATCGGTCTTCATCATCTGCTTGTAGCCGTCCAGACCGGTGAAGCAATGGTCGGGGGCGACAGCGAACCCGTCGGCCACTTGTTTGTTGTTCTGGAGAGCGCTGCGCAGTTCCTCGATGGGCTCCTCGCGCAGATCGCATAGGGCGGTGAGTTTGACATTGTCGGCCGCCTTGAGCACATCCACGGCGGCCCCGGAACCGCGCCGCCCGCAGCCGATCAGGCCAACCTTGATGGGATCGGCGTTGCCGGCGTGCGCAGCGTGGAGAATGTTAAAGCCAGCCAGCGCGGAAGACGCCACCGTAGTTTCGAGAAAGCCGCGCCGGGACAAACCACGGGATTGCGTTTTCATCCTCGTGTCCTCCATTGGGGGTTGAAATCCCCACCAGTCATGATTGAGATTTCTTCTGTGCATCGCATCCGGAAGCAGCAAAGATGTAGACTCCGGCAATGGTCAAGGGGAATTCCAAGAATCCAACGCGGCCTTCTGCCATAACCAAAAAGATCTTCGCAAGACGGCTAGACCTCACGATGAAAGATCCTAAGGCGGCCGTAACAGCCAGGGCTATAGTTTGGCGTGCGATGGACCGATACGGCAAAGCGGAATGCTTTTGCTTTGGACTGCGGCAGCCATGCTGCCGCTTTTGCTCGACAAGTTTCGACGCACCTAACATGGCCTATAGTTGCAAGCGAACATGGAATGCTCCATAAAGATGCATGCACTTTGGCATGATCTTTGAACGAAAGGATCAAGGGACTTCAGCCAATCCTTTTGGCGACGGAAATCCGGCGTTGCCGGTGTCGAGGAGATGCGAAATGAAAAGACGCAGCGTATCATGGGTCGTGGGGATTGCACTGCTCGCGTGTCTGATGATTGTGGTGATCCTTTTCTCTTCCTTTCTCCGGCCTCAAGGCATTTCACTTGCCTCAATTGGCAGGGGGGCGGTCGCAATAGTTCGCATTGAAGGCACAATTATGGATCCGACCAATCCGATCCGCCTGATTCGACTGTATGCCAAGAGCCCCGCTGTCCGCGCCATTCTGGTTCGCATTGAGTCGCCCGGCGGCGCGGTCGGCGCCTCGCAGGAAATTCACCGCGAAATCCTGCGGGCACGGCGCGACAGCGGCAAGAGAGTTGTGGCCTCGATGGGCAACGTGGCGGCGTCCGGCGGCTACTACGTCGCTTGCGCGGCCGAGGAAATCTTTGCCAATGCCGGCACGGTCACCGGCAGCATCGGCGTCGTACTCGAAACATACGACCTTCAGGGCATCAGCAAGAAAATCGGCATAGGCGTCAATACGATCAAGAGCGGCCAGATGAAGGACGTCGGTTCGCCCTTCCGCGAAATGACGCCCGAGGAGCGTCAAGTTCTTCAAACCACCATTGACGACACGTACGACCAGTTTCTCGAAGCCGTGATCGAGGGAAGGCAGGCGGCGCTGGCCCGCGCATGGCGGAATCACACTGACAAGCCAACCACAGCAAGCCGCGCGACCGACCGCCTGACGACGCCGGGCATACCGGCCGCCGATGCCCGCCAAACATCGCCCACGCGCGAGACCCTCAAGGATTTTCTGCGCTCGTTTGCCGACGGCCGCGTCCTCAGCGGGCGTCAGGCCCTCGAACTCGGCCTGGTTGACCGCCTCGGCGGACTCCAGGACGCCACCGACCGCGCCGCCGAACTTGGCGCCATTCGCGGCAAACCGACCATCCTGCAGGAACGGCGCAAACCCTCGCTCTGGGAGCTGATCCGTGGACGAAACGATCCCGTTTCACGCTTGATCTCTCCCAACGGCTTCGCTCTCCAATACCGCCTGGTCTTTGATTAGCCGGGTCGGAAAAATAGAATCGTGGCCGGTACCTCGGACAGCCGATCCATACCACAACCGGCGAACAAAGGCTTCGCTTTTTTTCGTAAAAAGGTTCTTGACAGAAGCCAACCGAATCCGCAGGCATAGCGCTCGTTTTTTTGAAAGGACGCAAAGGGTGAACGTAAGTTTTTCGCGAGCAAAGGAGAAACCGAGCGGCATAAAGAAGCGCCGTCCGATCATCGGGCGGCGGCGACTTTGCTCTGTTTTTTGATTGCAGAAAGACCCGGAACTGCAAAGCATTCACCCGCCGCCCTTCATGACGGCGGGTTTTATTTTTGCCCAACGACATTTGGGGGAGCACGGCCATGACGATCGGCGCTTTCAGCATTGTAGATTCTACCCTGCGCGAGGGCGAACAGTTCGCTTATGCGCGCTTTACCACCAAGGACAAGCAGGACATTGCCCGGGCGCTGGATGCCTTCGGCGTCGAGTATATCGAACTGAGTTCGCCCGCCTCTTCGCCGATCAGCATGCAGGACACGAAACTTCTGCTGGACCTCGGGCTGCGGGCCAAAATCGTTCCCCATCTGCGCTGCGACCGAAAAGACATTTCCCTGGCGCTCGATAGCGGCGTGCGCGTGATTCACATGATGTTCGGCACCTCGGCGCAGCTGCAAATGTTCAGCCATGGCAAAACGATTGACTATATCGCAGCGCGCGCCGCCGAAATGACCCGGTTTTGCAAGGACGAAGGCTGCGAGGTCCGATTCAGCGGCGAGGATGCCTTCCGCAGCCGCACGGAAGACCTCGACCGCGTCTTCGATGCCGTCGTCGAGGCCGGCGTGGACCGCATCGGCCTGCCCGACACGGTCGGCCGTGCAACCCCCTTCGAAGTCCACGATGTCGTGTCGCGGTTTCGAAAACGGTATCCCGGCATCCAGATCGAGTTTCACTGCCACAACGACACCGGCTGTGCGATTGCCAACGCCTGGGCGGCCCTCGAAGCGGGCGCCACGCATATTGACACAACGGTCCTCGGCATCGGCGAACGAAACGGCATCACGCCCCTGGGCGGCCTGATCGCCCGGCTCTATGCCGTAGACCGCAGCCTGGTGGCCAAGTACGACCTGAAACAGCTGAAGCCGCTGGATGAATTGGTGGCGGCCAAGGTCGGCATTTCAATCCCGTTCAACAATCCGCTGACCAGTCCGACGGCCTTCTTTCACCGGGCCGGCATCCATACCAATGCGATCCTGCGAGCCCCCGAAAGCTACGAAATCTTCAACCTTGACGATTTTGGCTTGACCCGCACGCTCGATCGCGCGCATCGGTTGATCGGTAAGAATGTGATCAAATCCCGCGCGGCAGAACTGGGATTGACGCTGAGCGAGGATATCCTCTACGAGGTTACGTGGGAGATCAAGACCATGAGCGACCAGGAGCGCCTGACGCCCGAATTTGTGGACGCGCTGCTGCGCGAGGCCGCCGCCGGTCGTTTCCGCTCCTCCATGCATTTTACGCAGGAGGGCTCTACCATACCGAATTCCCTTCACAAGGAGAAATGACCATGCCGAACTTTATCTGCCCCGTCTGCGAAGCCGACTTGGAGTTCGACGGCGTCGAGGAAGGCGAAATCGTCGTCTGCGACGAGTGCAGCGCCGAACTCGAAATCATCAGCCTCGAACCGCCTCAACTGGCCGAGGCCCCCGAAGAAGAAGAGGACTGGGGGGAGTAGAATCGCCAGCGGACGGCATGGCTGACACCGACAGTGAAAGAAGCCCCAACGCGGCGTGCGGCGGCGCTGCGCGGTTTTCCGCGTATGTCGGGCCGCGGCAGGAATTCCTTGTTGGACGTCCGCATGCCGCGACATGTAGTAGTTTCCAAAATCCCAAACGAATCGAGGCCACCCTCTCATGAAAATCGGCATTCTCCTTTCGCAAGTGCGCAAGGAAGAAAAACTGCTTTTCGAGGAGTTCGATCGCCGCGGCATCCCCTATGACCGCATTGACGACCGCGAGGTTATCTTCGATCTCCATCGCAAGGACTTTTCCCACTACGACGTCGTCGTCGAGCGCTGCATCAACCACTCGCGCGCGCTGCACGCCCTCCTGATTCTCAACATGCAGGGCGTCAAGACGGTCAACACGTACGAAGTCGCCGCCGTCTGCGGCGACAAGCTCAATACCACCGTTCACCTCATCAAGGCCGGTGTTCCCTGCCCGCCCAACTTCGTGGCTTTCACCGAAGAATCGGCCCTGAAGGCCATCGAAAAGATGGGCTATCCGGTAGTGCTCAAACCGGCCGTTGGATCGTGGGGACGGCTCCTGTCGAAGGTCAACGACCGCGAGGCCGCGGAAGCGATTCTCGAGCACAAGACGGTACTCGGTTCGTATCACCACTCGATTTTCTACATCCAGAAATATGTCGAGAAACGCGGACGCGACATTCGGTCGTTTGTCGTGGGCGATAAGACAATCTGCGCCATTTATCGTACCTCGCCTCACTGGATCACCAACACCGCCCGCGGCGGCGTGGCCGCCAACTGCCCCGTGACCGACGCGCTGAACGACATCAGCGTGCGCGCGGCGCGCGCGGTCGGCGGCGGCGTGGTCGCCATTGACATCTTCGAAACCGACGCGGGCCTCATGGTCAACGAGGTCAACTACACCATGGAGTTCCGCAACAGCATTCTTCCGACCGGCGTCAACATCCCCGAAAAGATCGTGGACTACGTGCTGGAAGTGGCAGAGGGAAGAAAGAGTTGAACAACCTCCTGTGCCATTTCATCGGAAAAATTACACGTCCAATTCTCCCAGATTGATTCGTATGGAAAGGAATCGGAATGAGCGAAAAACTGAAAGTGTCCATCGTTGGCGCCTCCGGATACGCCGGCGGCGAGTTGCTTCGCATCCTGATGTTCCATCCCCGCGTCGAGCTCAAACAAGCCTCGTCGGAGAGCCATCCGGGGCGGCCGATCCACAGCGTCCATGCCAATTTGCGCGGCCTCCTGCCGATGAAATACTGCAAGTACGACGAGCTCGAAAATGCCGACATCATTTTTGCCGCCGTCCCTCACCACGTCAGCATGAAAATCATGCCGCAGCTACGCACGAAGGCCAAGAAGATCATTGACCTCAGTGCCGACTTCCGCCTGCGCGACCCCAAACTGTACGAACTGTGGTATGGCGTGCCCCACGAGGCCCCCGACCTGCTAAAGGAATTTGTCTATGGCGTGGTCGAGGTCAACCGGCCCAACATCATCGGCGCCGATCTCGTGGCCGGCGCCGGCTGCAACGCCACCGCCACGATTCTCGGCGTCTATCCGCTGGTCAAAGCAGGTGTCCCGATCAAACACATTCTCGCCGATATCAAGGCCGGCTCGTCCGAAGGCGGCAAAAAGCCGTCCGAGGCCTCGCACCACCCCGAACGTGCCGGCTGTGTCCGTTCCTTCATGCCCACCGGTCATCGTCACACCGCCGAAGTGCTCCAACTGCTCGGCAGCACCGACCCGCACCTGGTGGAAATGTCCGTCACGGCGATTGACATGGTGCGGGGAATTCTGGCGACCATCCACGTCACGACCGAAACCCGGCTGACCGAGAAAGACCTCTGGAAGCTGTTCCGCGACGCTTACAAGGACAGTCCGTTTGTCCGCATCGTCAAGGACAAGCAGGGAATTTTCCGCTATCCGGAACCGAAGATTCTCGCTGGCTCGAACTACTGCGACGTCGGGTTCGAGGTGGACGAACGTACGGGTCGTGTTGTGATCATTTCAGCCATAGATAACTTGATGAAGGGCGCGTCGGGCAACTGCGTGCAGGCAATGAACCTCATGTGCGGCTGGCCGGAAACCGCGGGACTGGAGTTTCCGGGCCTCCATCCGGTGTAAAGAGAAAGCGAGGATGCCGCTGATGATTGTCATTAAGATCGGCGGGAGCGAGGGGACGGATTTCGCGGCGATCTGCGCCGATGTCGCTGCGCGCATTGCCGCCGGCGAGAAGTTCGTCCTCGTCCATGGCGGATCGAACGAAACCAACCAGCTAAGCGAAGCACTCGGCCACCCGCCGCGGTTCGTTACCTCGGTCTCCGGACAGGTCAGCCGCTATACCGACCGCAAGACGCTCGAAATGTTTATCATGGCCGTCGCCGGAAAAGTGAACACCCTCCTGGTCGAAGCCTTGCAGCGGAACGGCGTGAACGCAATCGGCCTTACGGGACTGGACGGCCGGCTGCTCGAGGCCAAACGCAAGGACACCATCAAGGTTGTCGAAGACGGCAAGACAAAAATTCTCCGCGACGACTACACAGGTAAAATCGAAAAGGTCAACGTGGCGCTGCTCCAGAGCCTTCTGATGCAGGGCTACACCCCCGTCGTGGCGCCGCTGGCCATCTCAACCACCCATGACGCGGTCAACGTGGACGGCGACCGCGCCGCCGCGATGATCGCCGGCGCTTTGGCTGCCGATATGCTGATTGTTTTCTCGAACGTGCCCGGCCTTCTGCGCGACGTCAACGATCCGGCGTCGCTGATCGGCGAAATTCCGCGCGAACGCCTTGAAGAGTTCGCGCAGTTCGCCAAAGGTCGGATGAAAAAGAAAATCATGGGAACCGGCGAGGCCCTGGCCGGCGGCGTCAAAGAAATCCGCCTCGCCGACGGCCGTGTCGCTCATCCTCTCCAGAACGCCCTCGAAGGCCGTTGCACGGTGATTCACTGAGGTCCAACAAGTCGGGCAGATCGGACAAGTCGGACAAGTCAGAGAACTCGGACAAAAAACAGGATATCCATCACGTGGCCCCAAAGCCCAAAATCCTCCTGACCAACGACGACGGCGCGGACGCCCCTGGCCTCTGGGCGCTCTTCAACGAGATCGCTGCAATTGCCGAGCCTGTCATCGTCGCGCCGGCATCCGAGCGCAGCGCTTCCGGCCACGCGATCACGGTGCGACGCCCCATGGCCCTGAGCGAAATTTACCGCCGCGGCCGCCGCGTCGGCTTCCGGCTCGACGGCACGCCTGCCGACTGCGTCAAACTCGCCGTCACCTACTTGTATCGCAAGCAACTGGCCATGGTCATCTCCGGAATCAACTGGGGCGCCAACGTCGGCAACAACGTCATCTACTCCGGCACCGTAGCCGCCGCCATCGAGGCCGCCATGTTCGGTCTGCCTGCCATGGCCGTTTCGCTGCGCGACGAAGCGGCCCCGCCCGTTCACTTCGAGACCGCCGCACGCGTTGCCCGCCGCCTTGCCCTGGATCTGCTGGCTTGTCCTCTTCCCTGCGGCACTACCCTCAACGTCAATGTGCCCAATCTGCCTTTGCGCAAAGTTGCCGGCATTCGCGTCGCCCGACAGGGAACGGAAATCTACACCGATCACTTTGTGGCCGCGCAGGACGCCGACGGCAAGGTCCATGTCTCCAACCTCGGCGACCAGCGCTTGCCCACCGCCTCGCGCGAGCATCCCTATGACGACCATGCGCTGGCCGACCGCCGGATCTCCCTCACCCCTCTCCATTACGATCTGACCAATCACGCCGCGATCGAAACCCTTCAGGAAAGATTCGCCCGGTTCAACTGGGCTGCCGATACGGTCGGCAAGACGAACCGCAAGCGCTCGGCCCTGCGCAAACCCGCCCGCTCGTAAATTCTGTCCGCTCCGAACATCTCATCCCCGCTGTCGCCAAAACCACCTTCCCGCTTGACACCCACCCCAATCGGCCCAACCATCAGTTGGTTTTGCGCGCGAGTTCATTTCCTGGGGTCTGAATGAGAAACCCATGCCGCCCAAGATTAAAATCGCCATCTATCCGGGAACGTTCGATCCAATTACCAACGGCCACGCCGATCTGATCCAGCGCAGCTCGCACATGTTCGACCGCGTGATCGTGGCTGTGACGGAAAATCCGGCCAAAAAGGTCACGTTCCCTATCGAGGAGCGCTTGGCGATGATCCGGGAAACCATCGCCGAGTGGCCGACAGTGTCGGTCGAGGCATTCGACGGTCTGACAGTGGAGTTTGCGCGAAGCGTCGGCGCGCGCTACATTGTGCGGGGCTTGCGCGCCGTCGGCGATTTCGACTACGAGCTGCAGATGGGCATGATGAACCGGCAGCTGGCGCCCGAAGTCGAGACCGTCTTTCTGGTTCCGGCTGCCGAATACATCTTTGTCAGTTCCACTCTGGTCAAAGACGTCATTCGGCTGGGCGGCAGCGTGTCGAACTTCGTGCCGCCGCCGGTCGAAAAACGCCTGCTCGAACGCCTCGCACCGCCGGAGAAGTGAGGCCCCCAAACGTCCGCCGACGGCTCACTCCAGAAGGGAGAAACCCGCCGGCCATACTGCGCTCGAAAGCATGGCGCCAGGGCAAAGGAGCACGACTATGGATGAGGACATCCACTACAAAGAACTCGCGCTGCTCAACCGCGCCTACATGGCCGAGGTCTGGCGCAAACTCAACGACAACGAGGATATGACTGTTGAGGAAGACCTCCTGGCCGAGCAGATGCAGGCCCACCCGGAATACGCCAGTTTCTGGGAAGACGAGGAGATGCTCGAGCATCAGTTCGACCCCGAACGCGAGGAGAATCCCTTTCTTCACATCTCGCTCCACGTGATGCTCGAACGCCAGATCACGTCCAATAATCCGTCCTATGTGCGGGCGGCCGTCGAGCGCCTCGAAGCGCGCGGCGAAGACCCCCACGAAGTGCGCCATGCTCTTCTCCGCATTCTCGTAGGAGAGATCTGGCAGGTTCTGTCGGGCAAGGGCCCCTTCAACGAAAAACGTTACCGCAGGGAGATCGAGAAACTCTGATGGCCATGCATCTTGTTCTCAGCCGGCTTTACGACCGCGTACGCGGAACGGGAAAAACCGTTGTTTTGCCTGAGGGCACGGATGTGCGCGTCCAGCGGGCAGCCGTCCGCGCCGTCGAACTTCAGGTCTGCCGTCCCGTGTTGCTCGGCGAACCGTCGGCCGTGCGCGAAGCCGCTGCCCGCGAGCAGATCAATCTCGGCGCCATTGACATCGTGGACCCCAAAACCGCGCCCGAATTCCCGGCCTACTGCCAGCGCTTCATCGAGTTGCGCGCCGCTCGCGGCAAAACCGTCCGCCCCAAATCCGCCGAAACCATGATGAGCGATCCGCTGTTTTATGCCGCCATGATGGTGCGGGAGGGAGCGGCCGACGCGGCGGTCGGCGGCGCCGTCAACACCACCGCCAACGTTGTCCGCGCCGCGCTCTATATTATCGGTCTGCGCGAAGGCGTCAACACCATCACCAGTCTGTTTCTCATGCTGTTTGCCGACCGCTCGATCGGCCACGAGGGGGCACTGGTTTACGCCGACGGCGGTGTCGTGCCCGATCCGACCGCCGAGCAACTGGCCGAAATCACCCTGCTTGCCGCTGCCGAGACACGCCTGCTCCTCAACCTCGAACCCCGCGTGGCCCTGCTGTCGTTCTCGACGCGCGGCAGCGCCTCGCATCCCGCTATTGACAAGGTCAGGCAGGCCACAGCGCTGGTGCGCCAGCGCGATCCCCGGCTGTGCGTGGACGGCGAATTGCAGGTGGACGCCGCGCTCGTGCCGCACGTGGCCGCTCGCAAATGCCCCGACAGCGTGCTCGGCGGCCGGGCGAATGTCCTGATCTTCCCCGACCTGAACGCCGGCAATATCGTCTATAAAGCGACAGAGCGCCTCGCACGCGCCGAAGCCTACGGCCCCATCCTGCTGGGCCTGAACCACCCGATGAACGATCTGTCGCGCGGTTGCAAATGGGAGGACATCCTCGCCAGTATAATCATCGCTATTGTTCAAGGGCAAGCCAGGTGCCCAGCTGGCTTTTCCCCCAGCGAATAGGTCTGACTTGTCCAACCTGTCCGGCCTGTCCGACCCGACCGACTCGTTCGGATTTCACGGAGGCTCCAATGAAAACTCCATCATTCCAAAGCAAGTTTCACCGCCGCGCGTTTTTGGCGGGAGCCGCGGCAACGACCTTTACGATTGTCAAGCCCTCGCTCGTCTGCGGCAGTGCGGCGAATTCGGCCATCGCGCTCGGCATGATCGGCTGCGGCGGGCGAGGCAACTGGATCGCCAAACTGTTTCCGGCCAACGCCGACTATCGCTGGGTCGCCTGCGCCGACTATTTTCAGGATCGCGTGGATGCCTTCGGCAGTAAGAACGCCGTCCCCGCCGACCGCCGCTATACGACCCTTTCGTGCCACAAGAAACTGCTCGAAAGCCCGGTGGACGCCGTGGTCATCGAGTCGCCGCCGTATTTTCACCCCGAACATGCCGCGGCCGCGGTCGAAGCCGGCAAGCATGTCTTCCTCGCCAAACCGATTGCCATTGACGTCCCCGGCTGTCTGAGTATCGCCGAGTCGGGCAGGAAGGCCGCGTCGAAGAATCTGGTCTTCCTCGTGGATTTTCAAACCCGCGCCAACGAGCTCTATCGCGAAGCCGCGCGCCGGGTCCACGCCGGCGACATCGGCCGCATTGTCTGCGCCGAATCGCACTATCCGTGGGCCGGCGGCACGGGGGGCATAAATGGCAAAACCCCCGAAGAGCGGATGCGCTACTGGCACAACACGCTCGAATTCTGCGGCGATGTCATCGTCGAACAGGACATTCACGCACTCGACGTCGCCACATGGTTCCTCCACGCCGATCCCGTGGCCGCCGTCGGGCGCGGCGGACGGACGCTGCGCAAGGTCGGCAATACCTGGGATCACTTCTCGATCACCTACACCTTCCCCAACGACGTGATCCTGACTCACAGCTCGATCAAGATGATCCCCGGCTGTAAGGACGAAATTCGCTGCCGGGTGTTTGGCAGCGACGGCATGGTCGGAAGCGACTACTATACCGAGGTATGGATTCGCGGCAGGAAGCCCTACGAGGGCGGTTCAGTCGGAAACCTTTACACCACTGGCGCGGAAAACAACATTGTCGAGTTTCACCGCTGCATCACAACGCGCGACTACACCAATCCGACCGTCGCACCGTCGGTCAGATCGAACCTGACCGCTGTGCTGGGCCGCATGGCCGCCTATTCCGGCAAACCAGTGACGTGGGACGAGATGCTGAAAACCGGTGAAAAGCTCGAGCCGGATTTGACAGGATTGAAGACATAAAGAAATCTGCCCCCTCCGCCTTGTCCGCTCCGTCCGATCTGTCCGGCTCGCCCGACGCGGCGCGGGGTCCGTCTCGTCATTTCTTCTTCGCCCGCCCCATGATGAAATCCACTTCATCCTGCTTGCGAACGGAGAAATCGGTCCGGGCAAACTTCTCGCTCTGCGGAAGTGCTACAAAGACATTGGGCGAGAGATCGGCCTCCGCCCGAATGCTCCTGGCGCGAAACGCAACCAGATGCCCCCCGCCGCTTCGGTCCGACGCCAGGAAGTGCAAATGCCAACCCGGCACGCCCAGACTGTCGAAATACGCCGGCAGACGAAAACCAACCAGCACGCCCTCGACATCCTGGAATTCGAATTCGATCTGGCGCCGGATCACTTCGATCAAGCGCGGATACGGCTCCGCCTGCCGCGGGACACTGCGCGCCTTGACATACGGAAATTTCCCCTCGATCCGAAACGCATAAGGTAGATTCGGATTCGAACAAATTTGATCGAGGCGGGCCTTCAGCTGGTCGTAGTCCATCTCTTCCGTGAACGAGGCCGTCACATCGGCCTCGAATGGCGTAACGAGCGCGTAGGGTGTGCGGACCGAATCGGGCACGCGCTCCACCGTGCCGTCGCTCTTGGCATGATAGCAAACCCCATCGAGCACGATCAACTCGCCGTCGAGACCATCCACCGTTCCCAGGCCGATGTCGCCGTGGCGGCGCAGTTCGCCGCACGTCACCTCCCCGTCAAAAAGGCCTTCGATCAGCGAGTGAATCGTTGCAGCACAGTAAATCGTGTCACGCTGGAGATTGTGCCGGGCGCAACCCGCCAGTCCCCACGCGATCACACCCAGCCAAACCATGCATCGGTTCATCGCATTCCTCCTCCTGCGTGTATTCTTCGTTTACGGCGCGCAAGCCATGTTCCCGTCACGTTCTTGCAGGAAGGTTGTCTTGGCCGCAGCCGGTTTTGGCTTCTCCAAAAGCCATCTAACGATGTCAAGAGACAGTCGCTTTGCGGATGCGCGCAGCCATGCTGCTGCTTTGGATTTGTGGGTTTTGCAGTTCAAGTCTGACCCTCCATCCAAAATTCTATTGCACCGTCCTACCCGCCCTCGTAGCCTTTGGCCCTCGATGTGGAGGATATAAGAAAAACATTTGGCACAGCATAAAACCGGATCTCCGGAGGGTGAGGTCTTTTCCGTGACCCCGACCCCTCCCGAACCCGATTCCAGACGACGCTTTATCGGGAAAGGAGAATCGCAATGGCAACCTCCCGGCGGCAAACCGCCGCAATCCTGATCGCAACGCTTGCAGCGAGTCTTTACAGTCCGTCCTGGGCGCAAAAAAGCAAGGCGGCCACATCTCAATTCAACGGCTTGGGCATGAACATGGGCACCCTATCGCTCTTGTCCAACGCCCAGACCCGCTCGATCAGCCCCGAGAACTTTACGGGCGAAAAAGGCAAAGGCGGCATGGCCCTCACGGGCACCAATCAAGCCGCCGCGCGCGACCTCGGTCAGGGCTGGAAAATCTCGCCCTCTGTGGACATCAAGCCCGGCGAAACCTTCACCCTCGCCGACATCAAAGGCTCGGGCGCCATTCAGCAGATCTGGATGACCCCCACGGGCGACTGGCGCAAGAGCATCCTCCGCTTCTATTGGGACGACCAGAAGCAGCCGTCGGTCGAATGCCCCGTCGGCGATTTCTTCTGCATGGGCTGGGGCAAATACGCCCAACTGTCCTCGCTCGCCGTCTGCGTCAATCCCGGCAGCGCGTTCAATTGCTACTGGGAAATGCCCTTCCGCAAACGCGGCCTGATTACCATGACCAACATCGCCGACACGCAGATGCGCCTCTATTATCAAATCAACTATACGCTGACCGACGTGCCGGAAAACGCCGCCTACTTCCATGCCCAGTTCCGCCGCGTCAATCCGCTCCCCTACAAGCAGGTCTATACCATTCTCGACGGCGTAAAGGGCCGCGGCCACTATGTAGGTACCTATCTCGCCTGGGGCGTTCACAACAACGGCTGGTGGGGCGAGGGCGAGATCAAGTTCTATATGGACGGCGACAAGGAGTTCCCCACCATCTGCGGCACCGGCACCGAGGACTATATCTGCGGCTCCTACAACTTCGAGAATCGCGATACTAAACAGTATCAGGAGTTCACAACACCCTATTCAGGGTTGCATCAGGTGATCCGCGGCGACGGCCTCTATCAAGTCTGTCAGCGCTTCGGCATGTATCGCTGGCATATCCCCGATCCCATCCGGTTCGAGAAAGACCTGCGCGTGACCATTCAAGCGCTCGGCTGGCGCAAAGACCGCCGCTATCTGCCGCTGCAGGACGACATCGCGTCGGTGGCCTTCTGGTATCAGACGCTCCCGACCGCGCCGTTCCCCCCGCTGCCGGACAAGGACGCCCTGGAAGTGAACTAACACCGTTTCCGGCCGGACCGAATGAAGCCGGAGCCAAAAGGGTGGAAGTCGGGAAAAGATGAGTAGCCCGCGACGCGCTATGGCGAAGGAATATTGTCCATGCTGTCCACAATGTCCCCTCCGTCCATGCCGTCCCCATTCTCCCCAAAGGAGCCTCCGATGAAAATCCATCGCCCCATTGCCCTCGCTGCAATGTGCCTGTTGCCGGCGTTCGCTTTCGTCGCCTGCAAGAGCGAACCGGCCTTGCGGCCCATGAGCGAACGGCCTGCGCGGCCTCTGCCCGCTCTCTTCCACGCCTTTCCCGCCGACACCGTCCTCGCTTTCGCACTGACCGATCTCGACGCCTTTCGCACGGGCTTCAAACAGACGGCCCTCAACGAAGCATGGGAGGGGCCCAACATGCAGGCGTGGCGGCAGGACAGCTGGCCGAAATTCAAAAACATGATCCTCGAACGGATCGGCACCACCAGCGAGGAAGTGGACGGCCTGTTTCACGGCGACATACTGCTGTTGATGATCAAGGGCGGGGAGCCGGGTGACGCTCCCCACGGCGTGGTGTTGGTCCGGCCCACAACCAACAAAGCCCAGATCGAGGCGTTCGCGCAAAAACTCGCGGCGCGGCCCGGAGCCGGAAAGCTCGTCATGCGGTGGGCCAATGATGTATTTGTCATATCCGACGCCGAGCCGCTGGTCGCCGAAGTCGAAGCCAACCTCAAAGCCGGCCATTCGCCCATCGAGAAAACTCCTGGCTTCGGGGTGCTGGCCCGCAGTTTTGACTCGAAGGCCTTTGCCCATCTTTGGGTGAATGGACAATCCGGCGGAACGGCCGGTGCAGCCGCCGGAAATCCCGACGATATTGCCGGCGCCTACTTCTCCGCGGCCCTCCTGAAAAAGGGTTTTGCCACCCACGGGGTGGTTCAATTCCCCGGAAAACGTCCCGAAGCGTTGGACATTCTCGGCGACAGCGCGCCGTCGAAAGCCATTCGCCTCGTGCCGCCGGACATTCAGGCCTTCGTCAGCCTGCGCCATGCCGGCGCCGCCAAAATCCTCGAAGTTGCTAAATCCAACGGCCAGGTGACCGACGCCGAATGGAAACAAGGCATCGCCGAGGCCAACAGCGCTCTGGGCGTCAACGTCGAGACCGATCTGCCCAGAATGCTCGGCAGCGAGATCGCCGTTAGCTACGCGCCCACGGCGGCCATGCCGCAAATCGCCGTCTATATCGAGTGCCTCGACGGGCCCGCCCTGCTCAAAGTGATAGACAATCTGTTTGCGACATCGCCTCTGCAGGTCGCCCAGGCCGAACAGAATGGGCTAAAATACAAGCAGATTACCATTCCGCTTGGGTTTATCCCGCTGCAAATCGCCTGGGCGCAGGTCGGCAATTTCATTGTCTTCGCCACACCCGCCGCCGGGCTCTCGACGGCCGCCGCAACCGTCAAGTCCGGCAAGTCGCTGGCCGACGATGCCAACTATAAACAGGCCATTGCCGAGACCGGTCCAGCCGGCTGGTATGAAAGCTACGTGCGCCCCGCCCAGGGCACCGGCGGCGCGGGCCCGCTGGCCGTTATGCTGCCGCTGTGGCTCCAGCAATTCAACCAACAAACCGGTCTGAACCTTGCGCTCTCGGACATCACCAATTTCCAGCTGGTCTCCAGCGACAAAACGCCGGCCGTCAGCCGCTGCCGCCTCAGTCCCGACGGCATCGAAACGCAGGGCTACTTCACCTGCGGGTTGACGCTCGATCCGGCGATCATTCTTGCGGCGGCCAGCCTGATGCGGGCAAGGGTCGCGCCCGTCGAGCCAGTCGCCGGCACACCGCCGGCCGCCCCGGCAGTTCGATCCCGCAGCTCGACCAAGCGATAGCGCTTGCGCTTGACAAATCGAACAGGCCTCTTGCAGATACCATCCGCCATGACAGTTTATTATTTCACGGAAGGACTTGCCTTATGGGTTTCAATGTCTATGTCACGCGCCAAATTCCCGAACCCGGTCTGGAACTGCTCCGCCGCGAATGCAGTGTAGTCGAAGTCAATCCCGAAGACCGTGTCATCACGCGCGCAGAACTTCTGGAAAAAGTCCGCGGACGCGACGGTCTCCTGCCCATGCTCACCGAGCGCATTGACGCCGAGGTCATGGACGCCGCCCCGACGCTTCGCGTCGTCGCCAACTACGCCGTCGGCTACAACAACATTGACCTCGCTGCCGCCACCGCCCGCGGCATCGTCGTCACCAACACCCCGGGCGTTTTGACCGACGCCACGGCCGATTTGGCCTGGGCGTTGCTCTTTGCTGTTGCCCGCCGCGTCGTCGAGTCCGACCGCTTCACGCGCGAGGGCAAGTTTGCCGGCTGGGCGCCCATGCTTTTCCTCGGAGCCGACATTACCGGCCGCACGCTCGGCATCGTTGGCGCCGGCCGAATCGGCACCGCCATGGCCGAGCGCGCACGCGGCTTTCAAATGAAAATCCTTTACACGGATGCGGTCGGATCCGATCGGATGGAACGGGAACTCGGCGCCCAACGCGTCTCGCTCGACGAACTGCTCGCCGAAAGCGACTTCGTCTCCGTCCATGTTCCCCTGACCGAGGGAACGCAGCACTTGTTTGGCATAGAGCAGTTTCGGAAAATGAAACGCACGGCCATTTTCATCAATACCGCGCGCGGCCCCGTTCACGACGAAACCGCTCTGGTCGAAGCCCTGAAGTCAGGTCTGATTGCCGGCGCCGGACTGGACGTCTATGAACATGAACCCGCGCTGGCACCGGGACTTGCCGAACTGCCCAACGTCGTCGTGCTCCCGCATATCGGCAGCGCCACAATCGGCACACGCACGCGCATGGCGCTGATGGCCGCCGAGAACCTCGTGGCGGTTCTCAAAGGCCAGCGCGCACCCAACTGCGTGAATCCAGAAGTGTATAACCGGAAATAATGCGCTGCGTCGCGGGCAAAACTCGACACCGCGGTCACTCACCGCCTAAAGATGCAATGCAGCCTCGCCTTTCTCCCTTCGGAGCCCGCGTTCTCTCGACACGCTTCCAGACCTACAAGCGGGTAAAAGGACGCCCGACGCCCGTGAAGACCTGCTTTTCCTGCAGGCGGCCGTCTAGAAAAATATACTTCTCGCCCACGTCCCAATATGTCCAACTCTCGCGTTTCATTCCCTGCACGGGACTCAACACATCGCGCTCCTGCGGATCGCCCCGCTCGCACAGCACGCGGAACTGATCGGACATCGGCACCTCGACAAACTTGGTGGGCGACTCGAACCGAATCTCGATTCCCGCCTTCTCATACAGCCACGACAGGGGCAGCTTGCTGACCTGCCGGTTGCGATACACCGGCCCGGCCTCGCGGCTGGTGGCGATCTCGCCGCGGGGATTATACCAGATGCGGAAAAAGTCCGGCTTGCCGTATTTCTCATAGGCCGCAAGTTCAGCCGCCGACAGCTCGCGCAGATTCGGCCAGTTCTCCGACGGCCGCACCAGATTGACCGAAAACTTGGTGTCCATGGAAACCGACAGGTCCTTTTGGCAGGTCGCCGAGGCACCGCATAACAACAGGGCCATACCGCAAGCCCACATCCTCCCCTGCGCAGCCTTTCTCCGTCTGTTTTTCTCGATCATTCTCCACCCTCCAACCGAATCTGACCTTATGATTTTGCCCGCGCCCTGCAAAATGCAACGGAAAAACCGCACGGGGCGGATCTCCGAGCTCTTTCAACAAGAGCCTCAAAAAATCCCATGATCCCTTCGCGGCGGAGCGATTTTGCGTGAAACTTCCATTGAAGGACCAGAAATCACGCCGGGACTGCCGGTCGGCTTTCATGCGTTTGGGCTTGCGCGTCGCAATCGCGTATGGTGCCGTTGCGGTCGTAACGCTTCCTTCCAGAGGAACGAAGCGCGGAATATAACGCCCGGAGGGTGCCGACTACGGCGTGGGATCGTGAATCGTACACCACCGCGCCGAGACGATAAACCGAATCCAGGGCCGCAGATCATTCAAACAAGGAGCCGCCGACAATGACCGACAGAGCCACGAAGTCGAAAAGCATTTCCCATCGCTCACAACGCACAGCCCGACGGGAGTTTATCAAATCCGCCGCCGCCGCTGCCGGAGGGCTGATTCTTCTGCGCAGCGGAACGCGCCTGGGCGCCGGGGCGCCCCGAGCAATACGCTCAACATTGCCCTGATCGGCACCGGCGGACGCGCCCGCGCGCATTTCCGCGTGGCCTCCGAAGAGAACGTTGTGGCGCTGTGCGACGTGAACGAACAGGCCCTTGCCGCCGCCGCCCAGAAGTTCCCCAACGCGAAACACTATGTGGACTGGCGAAAGTGTCTCGACCAGAAAGACCTTGACGCTGTCATTTGCAGCACGACGGATTTCACGCACGCCTTCGTGGCCAACTGGGCGCTGAACCGCAACTTCCACGTCTATTGCGAAAAGCCCCTGGGCATCACGGTCGAGGAAGCGCGTGTGGTTCGCGCCAACTATCTCAAGCGAAAGGACAAAGTGGCTACGCAGGTAGGCACGCAGCGGCACGCGAATCCGAACTTCAACCGCGTGCGCGAAATCATCCTCGACGGCGGCGTCGGTACGCTGCAACACGTCCACGCCTGGGGCAACCGGCAGATTCGGCGCAAAGAATACCTTCCCGGCGAAGGCGAGGTGCCGCCGTATCTTCACTACGATTTGTGGCTCGGACCCGCTCCTTATCACCCTTACAATAAAGGATATTTCGGCGGCTGTCTGGCGTGGAACATGTATTGGGATTTCGGCGCCGGCCAGATCGGCGACATGGGCAGCCACACCATTGACCTCGCCTGGAATGCAATGGACGCGGAATTGCCGACCTCAGCCGAGGCGCACGGCGAGCCGTTCAATCCCGACGTGACGCCGGTGGACCTGACCGCAACATTCGAGTTTCCGGCGAACAAGTGGCGGCCGCCCATTCGCTATACGTGGTATCAGGGCGCTCACAAACCCAACCGGCTCGAAGGCGAGATCAACGTCGAGAAGATCGGCCACGGCGCGCTGTTTGTCGGCGACAAGGGTTTTCTGGTCGCCGACTTTACCAAGAACGAGCTTCTTCCTCGCAACCAGGAGGCGGGATTGGCCCACTACAAACCGCGGCCCAAGGAAGAACAGATCCCCGACATGGGCAATTTCCAGGAACAGTGGATCAATGCTTGCAAGGGCGACCTGAAGACGTCGTGCGATTTTAAATACAGCGGCGATGCCATCGAAACGATGCTGCTGGGCCTCGTCGCCTATCGCGCCGAAAAGAAAATCCTCTACGACGGCAAAAATGGCCGCGTGACCAACGCCAACGAGGCCAACAAGTTTCTGCGGCGCGACTACCGCGACGGCTGGACGCTCGACGGATAGTCGCCGGTGTCAAAAAGATAGTGTCGCTTACGCTTTCGCGCCCGCTTTTCGCGCCCCCGGCTTCTTTTCGCGGGCGCCTAAACCGGGAATCTGATAAACGCCGGGAACAGGAATTTCCGGCGCCGGAAGCTTGGCCTCGAAACTCAGCGGCTTGGGCACCAGATCGAGTTCCGAGTTCAGCAACGCATCCCACGTCAGGCGCTTGCCGGAATAAGCCGACTCGCGTCCGAGAATCGCCGTGAACGAGCTTTCGGCCACTTGCATCGCCTCATTGTAATAACGGCCTTTGCCCGTGATGCTGATGATCAGGTCCACGTGCTCCTGCACGTTGCCCGACTCGCCCTCGTCCTTGAGCGGCTGGCCGAGGTTGTCGCGGCAGTCGGTCTCCCGCTTGGTTCCGACGACGATCTCCGACACGTTGCCGTCGCAATTCTGCCAATGGCGCGTGAGAGCGGTCATGTGGACAATACGCCCGCCAATCTCATATTCGTAGTCCACCGACACGTTGTCCCAGATGTTGCCCATATATTCCTGGTCTTTGGTTTTCCAGGCTCTTCCACCTGAAGCGAACGCAGCAACGGGGTGCCCGCCCAGCGCCCAGTTCATGGCGTCAATGCTGTGGATGGCCTGCTCGACGATTTGATCGCCGCTCAGCCAGATGTAGGAATACCACGCGCGAATCTGCCATTCGAGGTCGCTCCACTTCGGGTCGCGCACCTTGGCTTTGAAGACCGGGCCGCGGCAATCGTAGCAGCGCGCGGCCAAAATATCGCCGATCTGCCCATCGTGGATTTTTTTGATGGTCTCGATGAACGCAACGGTATGGCGCCGCTGCGTGCCGGCGACCACGGACAGCCGCATTTCCTCGGACTTTTTGGCGGCGGCCATAAACCGCCGGATGCCGACCGCATCAGTCCCGACAGGCTTTTCGCAGAAGATGTTCTTCCCGGCATTGACCGCCGCCTCGAAATGCATCGGGCGGAAGCCGGGCGGCGTGGCCAGGATGATATAATTGGCCTCGCTCTTGAGCAACTTCTCATAGCAGTCCAGTCCCGTAAAGCACATCTCTTCGGTGAGTTTGATCCGGTCGCGTATTTCCGGTCCCCCCGATTCCATGAAACGCTTCCGGGCGGCATCCACCGGGTCTTTGAACACGTCGGCGATCGCCACCAGCTGCATGGGGACGTTGGCGATTTCAGCGGCGCGAAGCGCATCACGCACAGCGCCCGTGCCACGGCCTCCGCACCCGATCAGGCCGATCTTGAGAGGTGCAGCTTCGGCCACATAGCCGGGTCGGGGCGCACCGACCGCAGCGGCAGCCGCTGCCGAGACCGTCGCGCTCGTTTTCAGAAAATCACGCCGATTGACTCGTTGGCTCTTTTCCATGGTTCCTTCCTCCTCCAAAAGTGGTTTGAGGATAGGTCGGTTCCTCATGATCAGAAAGGGTCATGGTCTGACTCCGATGAACCGTACCAACCATAACGGCCGGATTTCACAAGTCAAGAGGAAGGCAGCGGGCTAAAAACGCAGACTCACCAGAAGCTCGCCAATCCGGTCCTGAATGGCGCAGACCTCGGCCGTTCGGTTTGCGCAGTCGTTGGCCAAAATGGAGAACGCCACCGTGTGTCCCGAAGCGGTCTGCGCGTAGCCCGACAGGCAGCAGGCGATGGACAAAGAACCGGTCTTGGCCTGTATTTTCCCCAGAGCACGCTGGCCCATTCGCCGCGAAAGCGTGCCGTCGCGGCCTGCAACGGCCAGCGAGTCGCGGAAAACCTGGCCTTCCTTGTGACGGGCCATGTGGGTCAGCAAAGCCACGACGGCCCGCGGGGTAACCAAATTTAGGCGGGACAAGCCGCTGCCATCCTCGAAGTTCGCCGCCGAGGGCAGAATGCCGATTTCGGCCAGAAACTCTTCCTCGAACGACTGGGCTTCCTTATACGAAGTGCGCTGCCGCAGCACAAAAGCCGTGGCTTGAAACAACTGCTCCGCGCAGTAGTTGTCGCTCTGTTTATTGGTTATGGCTATGATTTCTTTGAGCGGCGGCGACTGATAGCGGCCAACCAAAAGAGACAACGGGGGCGTGCTTGCCAAATCGCCATTGCGAACAGAAACAGTTCCGCCGACCGTAATTCCCTTTTTTGCCAGACAGTCCCGAAATACCTCGCCGGCCACTCGCGCCGCCTGCTCGAGCGGGACGCGGTGGACCTGTTCCGGTGCGCCCAGAGCGAGCCGCCCGCGTAGAATCAGATGATCGGGACCGTTTGTCCCCCGTTCGACGGCGATCGTATCCGGCGTGCCGCGCGGCCCCGTCATCGTCCGGTTTTCCACGGTCACTACAGAATTGGCCGGAAGCAGCGACACAATGGCCGGGCGGCCGGCCTGGGCCGCGGGCCGAACGCTGACCGAAATGCGGTTGCCGGCGATGCCAACGGCGCTGGCCCGCGGGGCATATTCGGCCGTTTCGTAATCCTTGATCCACCCCTCCGCGGGCAGTCCGCCCGACACAAAACCGCTTTCGTCGAGGACGAGGTTGCCCTGAATGGCCCGCACGCCCAGGGTCGCCAGTCCGTCGGCCCATTCCTGAAGGGTCGCGGTCATGGAGCCGCGATGGAAACGCGGATTTAGAAAGGTCGGGTCGCCTGTCCCGCGCAGAATCAGATCGCCGGCCACGGTACCGTCGTCGCCGATAGGAGCGGACAGATACAGCGAGGTAGTGAAGCGGAAATCGGCGCCGAGGCGATCCAGCGCCAATGCGGTAACGAACAGTTTGCGGTTCGAGGCGGGAATGAACAAATCGTCGGCGTGATAGGCACAGAGCACCTCGCCCGTATCGGTTCGCGCCGCACACACGCCCCAGCGGATGGAATTCGTCCCCTTGCGCTCCAGCAAGGATCGAATTTGTTCGGCCAGTTGCGGCGGAGAGATGGTTGTGAAGGTAGTTTGTTTTCGGGAGGCCGGCCCAAGCAGGAGAAGCGCTGCGACCAGCCCGAACGCCATGGACCATGACGTCGTTCGGCAACTCCGCCAACCCTTCATTGTGCCTCCGGCGAAAGAAAGTGAAAAAAACCTTGCTTTGTTTCGGCTGATTGTCTTTTATTAGGGCGGCTATTTTGGATTTTGGCAAAGGTGCCCGCGCCGCATGTTGAAAATCGCAAGCTATAGCTTGCAGGGACAAAACGTTAGGGTCAAGCTAAAGTGCTCCTGCGGGGCAGGAAAGGTCTTTGCGGTCAGCGACGAAAACAAGACGGTCTATTATTGCACGCGATGCCGCAGCCGAAAGACCCTAGACCAGCTCAAACGCGAGGCCTCGTCCTACTGGCGCAAGCGCAACTGGATTATTGCCTGCGAACCGGATCAGCGGGCCCATTCCCGAATCCACGTTCAATACCCAGCCCAGATGAAGGTTCGAGCTTCGCCTGCGGATTTGGCGCGCTTTGTGTTTCACGGACAGTGCCGGGTGCTCAGTGCTTCCGGCGCGCTGATTGTCGTAGATGATTTTCAGGAATCCTGTTTTCAGGAAGTCACGACCACCCATCGTCATGCCGAGATTGCTCTGGAGCGCAGACCCGAATTCCTTCCCCCAATTCTCGTGGGCAAGATTGTTGCTGTGCGCTATCGGCCCGACACACTTCCGCAATGCAACATCGGTGTGGCATTTGTAGGCCTTTCGGCCGACATCCAAGGCCGCATCCGCGAGTATATCGAAAAACAACGGGCGACTTCCACGTAGGACAACGCAATTCCGCAACACGCGACAGACTTAGGCTTTATCCGACGAAACCGTTGCGGCCGATTGCCCGCGAGCGCCGTTTCCGTCAGGAAGGTCTCTCGCGAGGGGTTTATATTTCTCTGGACTATCGGGCAAAAATAAGCAGGAATATCAACCGCGGAGGAGAAGGCGATGACACGTTTCGCAAACTGGATGGCGGCTGTAACCCTGTTGGCAGGCCTTGCCTGCCGGCAAGGCGACATCCCTGCCCCGCGCGCCGCTGCCGAATCTGCCCCTGCCGTTTCGGCCAGCCTTCCGCCGGAATCCGCTGCCTCGTCGGCAACGGTGCAGGCCGACGCGCCCACCACAGCGCTCAATCTCCGGATTCCAGAAGCGTCGCGAAAGGCATTGGCCGATCCCGCATTTCGCGCCGTTCGGTACGAGATGGTCGAGCGCACGATCGGCCCGAAAACTCCTTATGACGGCCGGCCGCCGGTGCGCGACCTCCGAGTGCTGGAAGCCATGCGCTGGGTGCCGCGCCACGAGTTCGTGCCGGCCGCCTACCGGCGTTTCAGCTACGCCGACGAACCGTTGGAAATCGGCTATGGCCAAACCATTTCACAGCCCTATATTGTGGCCCTGATGACCGAACTCCTGAAACCGAAACCCGACGACCGCGTATTGGAAATCGGCACCGGTTCCGGCTATCAGGCAGCGGTTCTTGCCTTGCTGGTCAAAGAGGTCTACACCATCGAAATAGTCGAGCCATTGGCCAAACGGGCGGAAAAGGACTTGCGGCGGCTCGGCTATGACAATGTCTTTGTGCGTGCAGGCGACGGCTATCGCGGCTGGCCTGAAAAAGCGCCCTTCGACAGCATCATCGTGACCGCCGCGCCGGAACGAATTCCCCGCCCGCTCGAAGAACAACTCAAGGTCGGCGGACGGATGGTCATGCCGATCGGCCCCCAGTTTCATCAGGAACTGGTCGTCTTGACCAAGACCGCGCCGGACGACCAGCGGCCCCGGAAAGCCGGCAATGGTTTGATCCGCGAAGTCGTGATCCCGGTTCGTTTTGTTCCGATGACCGGCGAGATCCAGAAAGTGGGCAAAGAGTGAACTTTCTCCGGCGCCAGCGATCGAACCTGTCTCCGGATGTCGCCGCAATGGACCGCGAGCGGGAATTCGAACGGCAGCGGCGCGAAATGGTGGACTGTCAGATTGCGCGGCGCGGGGTCCGTTCGGCGGCGGTGCTCGACGCGCTGCGCGCGGTGCCGCGCCATTGCTTTGTCCCCGATTCGATGCGCACCGAAGCCTACGCCGATACGCCCCTTCCGATCGGCTACGAGCAAACCATTTCGCAACCCTATATTGTCGGCCTGATGTCGGAGCTGCTGGGAGTCGGCGCGGGCGACAAGGTTCTGGAAATCGGGACCGGCTCCGGCTATCAGGCGGCGATTCTTGCCGAAATGGGCTGCGAAGTGTTCACCATCGAGATTATTCCAGAACTGGCGCGCCGGGCACGCGACACGCTGGCCCGGCTGGGCTATCGCAATGTGCACGTGTCCGAAGGCGACGGCTACGGCGGTCTTCCCGACCAGGCGCCATTCGACGGCATTCTTCTCACGGCCGCGCCAGATCATATTCCCAGCGCGCTGACCGAGCAACTGAAAGTCGGAAAACGCCTTGTGCTGCCGTTGGGCAAATCCGAACAGGATTTGTATGTAATCGAAAAACGGAGCGACGGACTGGACCAGCGGCTTGTGATCCCCGTCCGTTTCGTGCCCATGACCGGTCGGGCGGAATTTCCCCCTTGATTCCCCGCCCTCCGATCCGGTAGGTGTTTCTGCTCAGTGATTCTGTGAGCAGGACTGCTGTGACGGTGAGACCGATCGTTTTTACCCAATCCCGTTCCCACAGGTTCTCGAATGAAGCTGCAGTATCTGGTTAATGTCGAGAAGAAGGAAATTCTCGTTGCGGTTCTCGAAGATGGAAACCTTGTCCAGCTGCTGATCGAACCGACGGACGAGCGCGCAATCCTCGGCAATATTTACAAGGCCGTCGTCTGCGATATCAAACCGGGCATTCATGCGGTGTTTGTGGATATTGGCCTGGAACGCAACGCCTTCCTTCATTTTGACGACATCCAAAAAGAAACGGTCGAGTTCTCCCGGGGCGAGGGACGCCGCAGAGAAAGCCCCGCTGCAGAGAAAGGAACCAAGCCGCGCGGGCAAGACGGCAGCCGCCGCCACTTCGATCCGGCTACGGCCCTCAAGCCCGGCGAACCGCTTCTGGTTCAAGTGACCAAAGAGGGGATCGGCCAGAAGGGCCCCCGCGTCTCGACCCACATCTCCCTGCCCGGACGCTATCTTGTCCTGCTGCCGTTTGCCGGCCAGGAAGGCGGCGTATCGCGAAAGATCGAGGATGCGCGCGAGCGGCGCCGGCTGCGGAAAATCCTCCGCGAAATCCTCGCTCCCGACAAGGCCTACATTGTCCGCACCGCCGGTCTGGAACGCACCGCCGACGAAATCAAGAGCGATGTGGGATATCTCGACCGCGCGTGGCAGTCTATCCGGCAGAAGTATCGCACCGCCAAGGCCCCCTCGCTGATCTACAATGATCACGACATCCTCTACCGGGTGGTGCGCGACGTGGTCAGTTCGACCGCCGATGAAATCTGGGTGGACGCCCGCCGCGAGTATCGGCAAGTGCGCCGCTGGGTTCAGCAAATGATTCCCTCTCTGACCGATCATGTTCTGCTTCATTCGGATCCGCTGCGAAACATTTTTGATCAATTCGAGGTGGAGAAACAGATTCAAAAAGCGCTGCGGCGAAAAGTCTGGCTCAAAAGCGGCGGCTATTTGATTTTCGACGAAATGGAAGCTATGACCGCCATAGACGTGAACACGGGCAAATACACGGGCGGGCACGACCAGGAGAAAACTGTCTATCGTACCAATCTGGAGGCGGCGCGAACCGTGGCCCAGCAATTGCGCCTGCGTGACATCGGCGGCCTCATCGTCATTGATTTTATTGATATGGAGAACAAGCAGTATCAGAAAAACCTGATCAACGAATTCAAACGCCTGGTCCGCCAGGACAAGGCCAAAACCACCGTGCTGAACATCAGCGAGTTCGGCCTGGTCGAAATGACCCGCAAACGGGTGCGCCATAGCTTGAAGGGCTATTTCTTTACCGACTGCCCGGTCTGCGGAGGATCGGGCGAAATCCTTACCCGCGAGCAGGTCTGGCGCAATATCCGGCGCGATCTGGTCAGCCGCCTGACCGCCACGCCGCGGCCGTCATTCGAAATTACCATGCATCCGGACGAAAAAGCCTATATCGAGGCCGAGCATGCCGATGTGCTCAATCGCTGGCGGTCGCGCTATCGAATCCAAATCCTTCTGCACAGCAGCGAGACGTTTTTGCCGGAACAGTATCAAATCCGCGAAATTCCGCGTGTCTCCGAGCGCCGGCGCCGCCCGCGGCCAAGCGAACCGGCCACGCCGCCCGCGCCGTCAATGCCGCTGGCAGAGCCGCAGACCGAGATGGCAGAAATCGCCGCGGCGGAGGCCGAGCCGGTCGAATAGACACGCAAATGCAGATACCTCCGCGCTGTTGCACAAGATTGGACAGGCTCTTCCAGGATTTTCAGGATGATGATTTTTTGCCGGCCGCCCGAAAGCGCATCCGCGCAAAAGCAGGGATTTTTTTTGGACTGCGGCAGCCATGCTGCCGCTTTGCTTTAATCAAAGACAGTTCAGCCAAACGGTATTTCGGTTTCAACGCCGTGGAAGACGTTCCTCCGTAGGCGTCTCTTTATCGGATGACGACACCTCGGAATGTTGCATGGGTCAGTAGTTGCGCCTTTCTGACTTGCAAGCAAAGCGAGCCGCGTTCTATTCGTTCCGCTATCGAATGACGCTATCCGCTATTCTCTCGATGTACGAGGAAAATTTCTTTTGACGAGCGGGTTGCAAGGAGGCGGCCGTCCATGCCCGCCAAGCCCTTTGTCCACCTCCACTTACATAGCCAATACAGCCTGTGCGACAGCACGGTCCGCATGGATGCGTTGTGCAAGGCGTTGAAAGAAACCGGCATGACGGCCGCCGCGCTGACCGACCACGGCAATCTTTTCGGAGCCCTCGAATTCTATCAGACTCTCAAAGCCGAAGGCCTCAAACCCATTCTCGGCTGCGAGCTGTACGTCGCTCCGACCCGCCGCGACGACCGCGGGCCTCAGCAAGCCCACAACTACACCCATTTGGTCGTCCTCGCGCGCGACCTCGAGGGCTACCGGAATCTTACCGCCCTCAGCAGCATCGGCTATCTCGAAGGCTTCTACTACAAACCGCGCGTGGACAAGGAGACACTGGCCCAATACAGCCGCGGCCTGCTGGCCCTGTCCGCCTGCACCAAGGGTGTGGTTGCCGTCCCTCTTTTGGAAGGGCAGGAAGCCGCCGCCGAGCAGGCCCTGGACGACTATCGCCAGATTTTCGGGCCTGACGGCTTCTACCTCGAACTGATGGAACACGGCCTGCCCGAGCAGAAAAAACTCAATCCGGCGCTGATCCGCCTCGCCCAAAAGCACAACGTTCCCCTCGTGGCCACAAACGACGTCCACTATCTGCGCGCCGGGGATCACGTCGCCCACGATGTGCTTCTTTGCATCGGCACGAGCAGCGCGGTCAGCGACCGCAACCGCCTGCGCTATGAAAGCGACCAGTTCTATCTGAAGTCGCCCGAGGAGATGGATGCGCTGTTCAGTTCTGTCCCGGACGCGCTCAAAAATACTCTCGCCATTGCAGAGCAATGCAATCTGACCCTGCCGCTCCATCAACGGCTGATTCCGCGCTTCGATCCCCCGCCGGGCGAAACGGTGTCCAGCTACCTGCGCAAACTGGTCTATGCCGGCCTGGAAAAGCGCTGCGCCCCTGTCACCGAGGAGAAGCGCCAGCGTGTGGACATGGAATTGGACGTCATCGGCCGGATGGGCTTCGAGTCGTATTTCCTCATCGTGTGGGATTTTATTCATTTTGCCAAAGAGAAGGGAATTCCCGTCGGACCGGGGCGCGGTTCGGTCGGCGGCAGCCTCGTCAGCTATTGCCTCGAAATCACCGACATAGACCCGCTGGCCTACAATCTGATGTTCGAGCGGTTTCTGAACATCGGCCGCATCACGATGCCTGACATTGACATAGACTTCTGCTACGAGCGGCGCGGCGAGGTGATTGATTACGTTCGCCGCAAGTACGGCGAGCGCAACGTCGCGCAAATCATCACCTTCGGCACCATGAAAGCCAAGAACGCCATCCGCGATGTCGGCCGCGCCCTCAACATTGACCTGCGCACCGTGGATGAAATCGCCAAACTCATCCCCGCCGAACTGGACATCACGATTGCTTCCGCACTGGAAAAAGAACCGCGCCTGCGCGAGCGCTACGAAGGCAACGAAGCCATCCGCCAGCTGATTGACACCGCCCGCAGTCTCGAAGGCCTCGCGCGCCATGCCTCGACCCATGCCGCCGGCGTCGTCATCGCCGACCGCCCGCTGATCGAATACGTCCCGCTCTACCGCACCGAAAACGAAATTGTCACACAGTATTCGATGGAAGACGTGGAGACCATCGGCCTGCTCAAAATGGATTTTCTCGGCCTTAAAAACCTGACCGTGATCGAAAACACCGTCCGGGCCGTCGAGCGCAATCACGGCATCCGGATTGACTGGGATAAAATTGACCGCAACGACCCCGAAACGTTCCGCCTGTTTCAGGAAGGCGACACGTTTGGCGTGTTCCAGTTTGAAAGTTCGGGCATGCAGGGCTACTTGCGGAAACTCAGTCCCGAACGGTTCGAGGACATGATCGCCATGAACGCGCTCTACCGGCCCGGCCCCCTCAAGGCCGGCATGGTGGACGAATACATCAACCGCCGTCACGGACTGACGGAAGTCAAATACCTTCATCCCAGTCTCGAACCCATCCTGCGCGAGACCTACGGCGTCATCGTGTATCAGGAGCAGGTGGCGCAGATCGCCGCCGCGCTGGCCGGCTACACGCTGTCGGAAGCCGACCTGCTGCGGCGCGCCATGGGCAAAAAGAAAAAGGAGGTCATGAAGGAGCAACGGGAAGTATTTGTTCAGAAGGCGACTGCCCGCGGCGTCCCCCGCCAGACCGCCGAGCAGGTCTTTGACTTAATGGACCATTTCGGCGGCTATGGATTCAACAAGTCGCACAGCGCCGCGTACGCCCTCATCGCCTTCCGCACCGCCTATCTCAAGGCCCATTATCCGGTCGAATACATGGCCGCCTTGATGACGAATGACATGGGCAATACCGACCGGATGCCCCTGTATTTCGCCCAGTGCAAGGCGATGGGCATTCAAATCTTGCCGCCGGATGTGAATGAATCCGACCTGCATTTCACGGTGGTCGGGCGCAACATCCGGTTCGGCCTCGGCGCCGTCAAGAATGTGGGCCATGGAGCAGTGGAGAAGATACGGGCCGCGCGGCGCAAAGCCGGCCCGTTCCGGTCGCTTCAGGATTTTTGTGAACGCGTGGATCTGCATACGCTCAACTCCCGCATGATCGCCTGCCTGATCAAAGCGGGCGCGTGCGACAGCCTCGGAGGGCATCGCGCGCAATTGCTGGCCGCGCTCGACGGCCTGATCGAGGCGGCTGCGGCCGCGCAGCGCGAGCGCGAGGCCGGCCAGATTTCGCTTTTCGATCGTGAGGATGGCGACGTCCAGCAACCGCCGGTGCTGTCCGCCGTTCGGTTGCCCGACGTCCCGCCGTGGTCGCTCCGCGAGACGCTGCAAAATGAAAAGGAGCAGGTAGGCTTCTACATCAGCGGCCATCCCCTCGATGAATACATCGTGGATTACTACTCCTTCGCCACGTCCTCCATCCGGCGGTTCCGCGAGCAAACCAACGGCGCGGGCGGCGAGGCTCTGCTCCTGGGCGAAATCCACAAGATCACCCGCAAGATTGACCGCAACGGCAATCTCATGGCCTTCTTCGAACTGGAGGATTTTACCGGCACCGTCGAGTGCATCGCCTTCAGCCGCATCCATGCCGCCTACGCGCACTTGATTCAGGACGATTCGATTGTCTATGTGCGGGGCGTGCCCAACTCGCGCACCGGCGAAACCGTTAAGTGCCAGGTCCAGGAGATCGTCAGCGCCGAAGAGTATCGGCGGGCGCATGCACGCGTTCTGGAGATTGTGCTGCGCGAGGCCCGCTGCCCCCGCGAGGAACTCAGCGACGTGTATACCGTGCTGGCCCGCAACAAAGGTCCGTTGCCCGTGCGCCTGATTGTGCCCTTTGATGCCCACGGCCACCAGCTGGCGTTGGAGGCGGGCGATCACCTGCGCGTGGCGCCGGAACCCCAGCTTCTGACAGATCTGCGCCGTCTTCCCGCGATAAAGAGATTGACGTTTCGGGAGAGATAGAATAGCACTCCGTGAAGTGAGTTGGACTGGGCCATAAATCTTTCGCAAAATTTGTCGCATTTTCAGCCGAGGATTCTTTCTTATGGCAATGACTACCTTTGAATTTGAGAAGCCCATCGTGGATTTGGAAGCGCGCCTTGCCGAGCTGCGCCAGCGCGAGGCCGCCGGCGAGGACGTGGCCAGCGAACTCCATGTGGCGGAAATTGAACTGCAAAAAACCCGCGAAACCATCTATCGCAACTTAACACCTCACCAGCGCGTTTTGATTGCCCGTCACTTCGACCGGCCGCACTCGCTCGACTATATCCGCGCCCTGTTCGAGCAATTCACCGAGCTGCACGGCGACCGCCAGTTCCGCGACGATCCCTCGGTGGTTTGCGGCTTCGGGTTCTTTCAAGGCCGCCCCATGGCCGTCATCGGTCAGCAAAAGGGCAAGGACGTCAAAGAAAATGTCGCGCGCAACTTCGGCATGATGCATCCGGAAGGCTACCGCAAAGCGCTGCGCGTGATGAAACTGGCGGACAAATTCCGCCGCCCCATCGCCATTTTCGTGGACACCCCCGGCGCATATCCGGGCATCGGCGCCGAAGAGCGCGGCCAGGCCGAGGCCATCGCTCGCAACATCATGGAAATGTTCACGCTCAGCGTGCCGATTGTCGTCATCATCATCGGCGAAGGGGCCAGCGGTGGCGCCCTGGGCATCGGGGTCGGCGACCGCGTGTTGATGCTGGAAAACGCATGGTACAGCGTGATTTCGCCCGAAGGGTGCGCTTCCATTTTATGGCGCGATGCCAAAATGGCTCCCGTCGCCGCCGCTAATCTGAAATTGACAGCCCCTGATCTGCTGCAACTGGGCATCATAGACGACATCATTGCCGAGCCGCTGGGCGGCGCTCACCGCGATCCGCTCGTGGCCATTGAAAACGTGCGCGTCGCTCTCGAGCAAGCACTCGGCGAACTGATCCCTCTGGCTCCGGATATGTTGCGCCGTCTGCGCCATGAAAAATATCGCGCCATGGGCAAATTCATCGAGGAGGTTTCTGAAACGGCCGAGGAGGCCGCCGGCGACGCAACGCCGGCCCAGACTTTCCGGCCCCCCCGCAGCCGAAAGCTCTAGCCGCATGACAAATGCACCCGCGGTCTCAGGTCCACCGGTCGGCGGCGTTCAACCATTCGTGTACCGCATCTCCCGATACAGGAGGACAAAAGTATGGGGTACCTTATCGCTCTCGCCATCATCGCGTTGATCATCTTTTTTATTATCGCCATTTACAACGGCCTGGTCCAATTGCGGCAGGAGGTCAAAAATGCCTGGGCGCAGATTGACGTCCAGCTCAAGCGCCGCTATGACCTCATTCCCAACCTCGTCGAAACCTGCAAGGGCTACATCAAGCACGAGCGGGAGACACTGGAAGCCGTGACCCGCGCGCGCCAGCAGGCCATTGACGCCAAGGGCATCGCTGAAAAAGCCGGCGCCGAAAACATGCTCACCCAGACGCTCCGGTCGCTCTTTGCCGTGGCCGAAGCCTACCCAGATCTCAAGGCCAATCAGAACCTGCTGGCCTTGCAGGAGGAACTGGCCTCGACCGAAAACAAGATTGGTTTTGCCCGTCAATTCTACAACGATTCGGTCATGCGATACAACACGCGAATCCAGACGGTGCCGGCCAATATCATCGCCAGCATGTTTCACTTTACTCCGGAAGAATTCTTCGAGCTCGCCGAAGCCGCCCAGCGCGAGGCGCCAAAGGTGCAGTTTTAGCGGTCCTGCTGTGGACTTAGCGAGAAAGAATCCGCTGGCGAAATGCTTCTCTCATGGCAAAAAGACATGAAACCTGCCGTAGGCAATGATGCGAACGTGTCGGCCCCCGGATTATCCTATGGCTTTTTTCATTGCCTTTGCTCATGCGGCACTTTCCTGAGGAATATCCGTTGAATCCGACCTGCCCGCATCCCGAAACGACGGAAACGCCCGCGACTTCAATTCCTTCAATTCCGGCGACCGACCTTTGCGTGTTGTTGCGCACCCCAATCCAACCCCTTCTTCCTGTCTGGCTCCACGAAGGCCGCTCGATCACCCAGCCCAACGTCTGCGGCTATGAAATCGAAGGCCGGCGTTTCGTGGTCAAGGACTTCCGGCCCCGCCCCTGGCTGATCCGCCGGCTATGGGGACGCTGGATTCTCCGGCGCGAGTGGGCCCGGCTCGAAGCGCTTCAAGGCATCGCCGGCATCCCGCGATTGCTCGGCTGGGTAGACGACGACGCGTTTGCCATGGAGTGGGTCCATGGCGAGCGCCTGCCGCACCGGAAGCAGAACTGGCTCGAGCCTGTTTTTTTCGACCGTCTCCTGGCGCTGGTCGAGGCCATGCACGCGCGCGGCATCAGCCACGGCGACCTCCGCCGGAAGAACATCCTCGTCACGCGCGACCAGCAGCCCTATCTGATTGACTTTGCCACAGCCTTTCAGGCCGGCCCGACGCCGCGAAGCCGACGCTGGTTTGCCCAACTCTGCGAGGTGGATCGCCTCACCGTTCTCAAACTGAAGGGGTATTACTGCCCCGACGCTCTGGACAGCGATGAACAGCAGCGCCTTGACGACCAACCTCTGGCGTTGCGATTTGGCCGCTTTCTGCGCAAGCGGATCTATCGTCCTGTCAAACCCCGTCGCTGGCGGCAGCGCTGGGCGCGCTGGCGGCGCGCGTTGTTCGGCCCGCCATGCAAAAAGCAAGATGATGAATGGAGGGAATAAACCGAAAGGAAGCGGAGCCGAACGCAAAACCATTATGCCGGAAGGCGGACCGGCGTTGGGCGCAGGATGTTTACAAGGGCGGCGCTCCCAGCAAAAGCCGAGCCGTTTGGCGCCAAACCGTCAAGCCGCCAGCGGGATTTCTGCGGTGCCGGGGGCGTTGATCCCTGTCTTCCTGATCCTTATGGATGGCTTGCCGGGGCCAAAAAGGAAACGCGATTTTAACAAAATTGGCCTTGACAGGCAGAGGCAGATCGGAATACACATAAAACCGGTTTTGCTGGGAAGTCGGCGAAAAAAAACAGTTGACAAAAAAACACCAAGCGCCTCATAAACTACCCGATGCTTTTGGGGAGTGCCGCGAAATCCTGCAAATCACGGATCGCCTCATAAAAGCCGGTTTCACTTTCTCACCTTACACGGGCAAAGGAGGAGCAAGCCACCCCTAAGGAGCCATTATGAGAAGCGGGCCTTCAGCGGCTGTCTGCGCAGAAGGCGCCCAGTCCTAAAGGAAAGGAGGGTAGTATATGCGAAAGGGGTTGGTCGTAACCCTGGGAGTAGTGGCTCTGTGTATAATGGCTTCGCCTGGCTTCTCCCTTGCACCGGTCATCGCTTGCATCCCGGACATTATCATCAGCGATGCGGAGCAGAACACCCAGACGCTTGACCGGAACTTTTTTGTGTTCTCTCAAGCGATCAATCTGGATGAAATGGTCCGCGACGATGATGCGACAACGAAAGCCGCATTGCGGTGGTCGTTTGTTGAAACGAATCCGGGCAACAGCATCCTGATCAACGGGATTGCGCCGCTGGCCAGCCCGACCCCGGACACCATCAAGGATCCGGGAGCGAGCAACCTGCGCGCGGTCAGCAACTGGGCCTCGTTCCGCAACCGGCTTTGGAGCCCGGTCGCGGGAACGTTGCCTTTCCCCAATCCGGGTGCTTCGAGCATGACCTCCACCCTGCAGTTGTATGTGTCGGATGGAACCAGCTATACTGGACAAGCGATTCTTGTCCGGACGGTGAATACGGCGGCTGGCGCAACGAATCCTCAACTGGATGCGGTTGTTCCGCAGTCCCAGAAATCCTATCCGTTTACCTCCGGATCGGAAGGCTGGAACTGGTTTGACGTTTCACCGACGTTCCCCGCTCCGACTCGTGCAGCCACGGGCGGCGTGCTGAGCATGACCAAGAGCGCCGCGACCACGGCGCCGATTCTCTTCGGTGCGTGGGAATCACCGCAGAATCCGAGCATTGCTCTGAAGATGCGTTGGGGCTGCATCCTGCGTGCGCGCTACCGTATGACCAGCTCGGTTAACGGGCATGGTTGTCCGGGCATCCGTATGCAGGCCATCTGGACGCACGTCACTCAATCGGGCAGCACGTGGATTCCTGACTTCCTCAATCAGGATTTCAACGACCGCGTTGAGGTAATCACGAACACCTACAACGTTGCCGGTGCCATTCCGTTCATTGAGGGTCGCGAACCCGGCACGTCGGGCAAGACCTACACCATCCTGTATTATCCGCAACAGACGGATAAACTGATGGCGCCGACGGCCGTAGTGTATATCACCTGCGGCATGCTGGATACCGACACGTTCAATGAAGACCTTGGCACGCTGAACGTGGACCAGGTGGATGTGGACGGCATTGCGCGTCCGGATGTGGGCCGCGGCACGCTCGTGACGGCGAACGGCTTCACCACCACGAACTTCACCAACTGGGTCCGTGACGTGAAGAAACTCGATCCGTCGGGCACGACGACCGGCTTGGTGGCCACCAAGAGCGCCACCAACATGGTCATTACGGTGCCGGAGGGCAACAAGCTGCTGGAAGCTTCGTTCTCCAGCCCGATGCCGGGCACTCCGTTGAAAGCCGGCTACTACTACAGGGTGCTCTGGACGGTCAATTCCACCTATACGCCGGGCGGCAACTTCCTGCCGGCCGTCCGTACCAGCGTGATCGGTACCACATTCCAGTGGTATGCTCACAAGGAACTGGAGGGCGGCGGAAGCTACAGCTCGATCGGAACCGCAAATACACCGTTTGAACAGTGGGTTTGCGCTCCGTCGGCTGCTCCGCCTTCAACGACGGCGACCGAGCCAATGCAATTGCGTTGGGAGGCCTACGTCCTGGGCATTCCGAACGTGGTGTTCAATAAGAACATCAGCGGCACGGTGCGGTGTCTGGGTGTGCTGACCGAAGAGTTCCCGCCAATGCCGTAAGGTAGCCTGGTGGGTAATTCTTGCAGGCAAGGGATCGCAAGATTCCTTGCCTGCTTTCTTTTTTTACGTTCGGAACGCTGGAAGGCGAGTCCTTCGAAGGTCTGCTTCTCGCACTGCCTTTCTATACGCGAAAAACCTAAGAAACCCCGACATCCGACGCACGCCGATGGCTGCGCAGTTCTTCTTTCGAACTGTCCCTATTTCACCGCGCCATTGCGATAGATATCGCCATCGCTGACCACCCCGTTGGTCGGATCATAGTG
>JADFCW010000101.1 GCA_017161705.1 Candidatus Sumerlaeota bacterium
GCACGCGTTAGGGATTACGGCGGTGTTTTCCATTTGCCGCGAACCGATCGCGCTGGCCGATGCATTGCGCAACGCGCGCGCCCTGGCTGAGCACTGCGGCGAACAAATCGGGCGCCTGTGGCGAGCAGCGCAAAAAGGCTCATTAGGTATTTTTAATAGCCGCTGAAAAGCGAGAGACGTAGAAGCAAAGAAGAACTGGGTACACAGGTCCGAGCAGAACATTTGTAACGAGCGGCTGTGCAGCGTGCTGGGCTGCATGGCCGCTTGCGGCAAATAGGAAATCCCTCAGATTATCTTTTGCCGCAAACGCTGCCCTTCCGGAAACGCTAAGCATCCTACGCGCGCTCGATGTGCGCGCGAAATTGGTCGGTCAGCGGATCGCCCAGCGCCGTCATCCTTTCCAGCATGGCTTTGCGCATGTCGGCCAGCACCGGCGCCAGAGCGGGATCGGCGATGCGGTTCTGCAGCGCGCACGGGTCTTTCTCATAGTCATAGAGTTCTTCGGGCACGCGATAGAGAAAGAACTGAACGCGCTCGGCGATTTTCGCATCCGTTTCGGCGGCCTTGCGCATAGCGGCAAAAGTCAGGCCCGACTGCGATTCATTCTTGAAAACCGTCTTGCCGTCCGACCAGCCATTGTAAATATAGCCGTATTTCGCATTCACAATCGAACGCATGGGATAGTCGTTGTTGCCCGATGTGCGATGGAAGACGGTATAGACGCTGTCGCGGCCTTCCTGCGGCTTGCCGTAAAGCAGCGGAACGAACGAGCGTCCATCCACGCCGGCAATGGGCGGAGCGCCGCACAGATCCAGAACGGTCGGCGTAAAATCTATGCTGGAGATGAAATGGGTCGTATCCAACGCCCCCGCTTTGACGCGCCCGGGCCAGCGGACGATCCAGGGCGTGGCGGTGCTGGCCAGATAACAGTTGGTCTTGGCGAACGGAAAGGCCATACCGTTGTCGGTGTTGAACATGACGACGGTGTTTTCCTCGAGGCCGGTTTCGCGCAAAGCGCGCAGCACCTCGCCAACGATTTCGTCGCAGCGATGGACGGCGGTGAAGTATTGGGCGACCTCGCGCCGGACGTCGGGCAGGTCGGGCAGGAAGCCGGGGACCTCGACTTCGTCCGGTTGAATAACGCGCGAGACACCTGCAACGACTGCGGCTTCTTTTTGCGCTGCGCGTTTGGCGGCTTTCTCGCTCGCCTTCTTGCCGGCTTTCTGCACCGGACGCGGCTCGCTCCCCGGAAACGGACGATGAGGGTCCTGCGAGTTGGCCATCAGGAAAAATGGCTTACCCTCGGATTTGGCCTTCTCGAAAAACTGTTTAGCGGCCTCATAGTAAAGCTTCGGCGAGCGGCCGTTGCCGAGCGCGGCGGCTTCCACCACCACATCCCAGCAAAATTTCTCCAGCGGAGCGAGGTGCGGCACTTTTGCAAAAATCCCGTTCAGATAGCCGACGGTGCGAAGCGACTCTTGCAGGGTTGGAACATCCGTGCGAATCGGATTGAAACCGACCGCGCCGTTGCGATGCGGATAGCGGCCGGTCATCCAGACCGACCGGTTGGGCTGGCAGACGGCGATCGTGTTGTGCGCGAGGGTGAACCGGATGCCTTCGGCGGCAAGGCGGTCAATGTTGGGCGTGATGTCGCGGATTTTGCAGCCGGTCACACCGAGCGAATCATAGTTCATGTCGTCGGCGGTGAGAAAAAGAATGTTGGGCCTGCGCGACGGAGCGGCACCCAACACAGGCCCGCTGACTGCCGCAACGGCGAGCGTGCCGGCCTGTCCGAAAAACGTTCGGCGCGGAATGGCAGACATGGTGAAAGGTCTCCTTTCGGAAAATTGGGAGGATTCGCGTCGCGCCTGGGCGAGAAATACCAGCGGGCGAACCCCACGCGGCGCGCAATCTCTGATACCGCACAGACATCTGCATTCTATTTTTCATATTCAATACAAAACCGAAACCTTGCGCTGATAGAACCTTCCCGCCCCCATTGCCCGCTACAGTACGGACTATAAACGTTCTCCGACAATCTGCTATATAATTTTTACCCGGCACAACAACAGATATGCCGCGAACGCCCCGCCCAGTGCATATAAATAGACCACCTCGAATGCGAACACATAGGTCCCGATCACCCAGACCAGCATCCCTACCAGCAAGGCTGCATAGGCGCTGACTGATCCGCCCAGCCGCGTGAACAGGCCTAAAATAGTGATGGCAAAAATGCCCGCGCTCCCAAACGACGAAGAGTTTTCCACCAGTTCAAACACTGTGTCGGCTTGAAGCGCCAGATACCAGGCCAGAAGCCCAAAGGCGGCTACGCCCAGGCGCGTGGCGCGCAATTTGCCTGCCTCGGTCATCCCGTTCCGCAGCGGCACGACCAGATTGTGCATGGTCAGCGCCGACGCGGCCAGCAGTGTGCTGTCCACTGTGCTGAGGATTGCGGAGACCAATGCGCCGGCAAACAAAATGTAAAAACCGGTGTGCAAATGCTGCTGGGCGAGGCGCGGTAGAAACTGCTCGGCGTCTTCGAGGCCCGGCAGCGCGGCCGCGCACGCCAAACCCAGAAACGCCGGGATCATTCCGACCGTAAGATATAGGCCGCCGCCCAGCAGCGCCGACCGCCGCGCCACCTCCGGCGACCGTGTGGCCAGCGCCCGCGCCACCAACTCCTGCGCCGCCACCGACCCGCACACCGGAATGGCCCATGCCTCGAGCGTCTGCCACACCGACTGCCCGCCGCCGAATAAGTTCAGCCGCTCCGTCTCGACCGTCGCCCACGCCGCCTCCACATGAGCCCAATCGGGGAACAACACGGTGCCCAGAATCAGCAATCCGAGGATGATCATCACTCCTTGAATCAAGTCGGTGATGACATCGGCGCGCATGCCGCCGAAGCCGGTGTAAATAATCGCCACTACCGCCGCCGCAGCGATCGCCGCGTTCGTGCTCATACCCGACGAGGCATTGAGCACCTGGCCAAACGCCCGAATCTGCGCCGCCGCCCAAAACACCGACGTCGGAACCATCAACAGAACCGCAAGGCGCTCTACGCCGACCGTGTAGCGCTGACGGTATAGGTCGGCCAGCGTGGTCAGCCCCCGCCGCCAGAGCGGTGCAGCGAACACGGCACCCATCAGCAGAAGACAAAAGCCATAACCCAACGGATCGGCTGACGCGCCCGACAGGCCGTCCTGATAAATGCGTCCAGCCGACCCAACGCAGGTTTCAGCGCCAAACCATGTGGCGAAGAAACTGAAGGTGCCCATCCATGGGCCGAACTTGCGGCCGGCCAGAATGTAATCGCTTTCGCTGGCAATGCGGCGCGAGACAATGACCCCGACGGCCAGCTGGAGCAAAACGTATATCAATACGCCAAACAGAACTGCGTTCATGTTCTACGTTTCGCCCCAGATTTTTGGCACCTTGAAATCGGGCGCAGGCGGAGCGTTCCTGGGCGGAACGGCCTGTCGGGCAAACTCCTCATACCGCGATCGCAGCTGCCTGACCTTGTCCGGATGCTTAGCGGCCAGATTTTCTTTTTCCGACGGGTCTTCGGCCAGGTTGAAAAGCTCGACCACCGGCTCGGCAGCAGCTGCGACCGCACCTTTCTTGGCTGCTTTGGTCTTTTTCGGCTTTGCGGCTTCGCCTGTCTCGTCGCGCAACTCGGAACCATCGTCGCGAAGCTGGCCGTTGAGAACCAGTTTCCAATCGCCCATGCGAATGGCGCCGGACAGCGGCGAAGTGTTCAGCAGGATGGCGTCGTGAGGCGACGGCTCCCCGCGCGTGAGAGCGCCAAGCGCATTGCGGCCGTCGAGCGGGAGCGGTTGGTCGAGCGATGCGCCCGCGATCGTGAGCAACGTTGGATAGATGTCGGCGATATGAAGCGGCGCCGCGACGACCGATCCGGGCTTGATTCGGCCCGGCCATGCAGCACACGCACATGCGCGCACGCCGCCTTCGTAGAGTGTCCCCTTGCCCGCGCGAAAGTGGCCGTTGCTGGTGACCCGGCCGGGAGCGGGGCCGCCATTGTCGCTGGAAAACAGGATAAAGGTATTCTGCAGCATTCCTCTTTCTGTCAGCGCGGCGACGATCTGTCCGATCGCCTCGTCCACGGCGGCCAACATCCCAGCGTAGGTGCGCCGCTGCGGGGGGAGCGAGGCGTAGGGCTTTTCGTATTCCTCCGGCACCTGCAGCGGCGAATGGACGGCGTTGAAAGGCACATAGAGGAAAAGCGGCTTTGCGGTATCGTGCTCGCGGATGAGGCGGACAGACTCGCGCGCGATCAGATGGGTCGTATAGCCCTCGTCGTAGCAGGCTTGATCATTGCGATGCCAGTCGTGGCCGCCGTCGCGAAGGTGGGTGAAGTAGTCAAGCGCGCCGTTGTAGTGGCCATATTGATGATCAAAACCCCGCCGCGTGGGGAGATAGTCGCGCTGGAAGTGGCCGAGATGCCACTTCCCGCAGATAGCGGTCGAGTAGCCGGCTTGTTTGAGGGCTTGCGCCAGCGTGCGTTCTTCGAGCGGCAAACCATACTGCGCCCAGGGTCTGCAGACGCCGACCTGGAGACCATGGCGCATGGGGTAGCGACCGGTCAGGAGAACGGCGCGCGTGGGCGTGCACAGCGGCTGAACATAGAATTGGTCGAGTCGCGCGCCGTTGGCGGCCAGCCGGTCTATATGGGGTGTCTTGATTTCTCCGCCGGTAAAACCGCAATCCGCATAGCCGAGATCGTCAATGAGGAAAATGACGATATGCGGCGGAGTCGAGGTTGCGCCGGCGGTGCGGGCCGCAGCACCGCCGAGGGCCGCAGAGCCGGCTGCTGCGCCGACTGCGGCAAGGAATTGACGCCGGTTGGACCGGGGTTGGGTCATGGGGCTGCCTCCTGTGGGGATAGCGAGACAAGATGGAGGAAAGGGCGACATAGACAAAGCGGGGCGCACTGCACAGTTTTTTCCTTTCCCTCATCTCTCCTTTGTTATCTTTCACTGTTCATCATTCATCATTTTTGCTTGCCGCTTTTTTCGCCTTGATAGAAAACCGCCTGTGTCCAAGCCATGCGGCCCTTGGCGTCCATACACTCGACGCGGACAAAGCCAGAGCGGCCTTTCCATTGCCAGGGGATCACGGCCTCGGTCAGGGTCTTTCCCGGTGTGGCTTTCACTTGGAAATTGCCGCCGACACCGGACAGGGCGCGAACAACCGTCACCGGCGAGCACCGGACATGGATGTTGCTTTTTTCATCCAGATAAACGTCTTCGAACGCCGGGCCGGTGGTGGCATAGAATTTCCCCTCGCGGAGCGCTTTCAGGATCGCCTCGGCGGTCAGTTCCTTGGCCTTGACCATGACCCAGCCGCCGGCCAGATGCTCTTCGGGCCGATGCAGGTCGTCGGTGGCCACGCCATAGACGCGGCGGCCCTTGCGCAACAGACGGTCCCAATGCAGCCCCGAGTAAGCGCGCAGTCCCTGGCTGCCCTCGACGCCGTAGTTGAACATCTCGAGCGAAGGGAGAAACTTCAAGTCTTCGAGGAGGGTTGTCGCATCGAGACTCCAGTGGGGGTGGGCGAAGATCACGAAAGCGCCCTTGTCCCACCAGCGCTGAATGACCACCGAGACATCGTCGTCGGCAGTCAGAGGGATTTCATGGCCGGGGCCGACCACCACGATGTGGATCGTTTCGCCGTTGCGGTTGGTGTCGTGCTCGATGCCGGGGATCACCAAAAAACCGGGCTTGTTCATCTGATCGAGGGGATAGGCGATGGGGCGCTTGGGGGTCTTGCGGTCTTTCTCGAAGAAGCCGTGATAATGATCCGTGATTGCGGTAAAATCATACCCCTGTTTGCGGTAGAGTTCCACTGTGGCCACAGGGTCGAGTTTCCCGTCGGAAAACGTCGAATGCGTATGCAAATTGCCGCGATACCAGCGGCCGGCGTCGAGGAAGCCGCCGAAGTCATAGCGGACGTCTGCCTTCGGCTTTTCGGGCAGCGGTTTGCCCGTCTGTTTCAGTGCTTTGCTGACTGTCGCACATCCGTTGCCCAGAAGCAGAACTGCGACCAGGACAAACCGAAGAAACACGTTCATGATGCAACCTCCTATGGTTGGATAAATGCACGAGCGGCCAAATTCGCCTCCCGCCTGCGGGAGTGCCTGCCACGCCGGTTGGGTCCGTGCAAGCATATTTGCAGTCGGATTGCCGGACGGGCGGTGCAAGACCAAAAATCTTGACATGGGGAGGAACCTTGACCACTGTGGCGGCAATGTTATGTCAACCGCACACGAGGAGTCATATGCCATGAAACAAACCGCCTCTCGAAGAGATGTTCTCGCTGCGATGCTGGCTGGATTCGGCGCGTGGATTTGTCCGGCGCGGGGGGCCGAAGAAAAAAAACTCACGATTGCCGTAATCCCCAAAGGCACGACCCACGAATTCTGGAAATCCATCCACGCCGGCGCGGTAAAAGCCGCCCGCGAACTCAACGTCGAAATCATCTGGAAAGGTCCGCTCAAGGAAGATGACCGCGAGCAGCAGATCAAGGTCGTCGAGAACTTCGTCACGCGCGGCGTGGACGGCATTGTGCTTGCACCGCTGGACGACCGCGCCCTTGTCCCATGCGTTCACGATGCCATTGCGCGCAACATCCCTGTCGTCATCATTGACTCCGACCTGCGGTCCGACCGCTATGTCAGCTTCGTTGCCACCGACAACTATAAAGGCGGAGTTCTGGGCGCCCGGCGACTGGCGGAACTGCTCGGCGGCAAAGGCAAAGTCATCCTGCTGCGATATGCCGAAGGATCGGCCAGCACGATGGCGCGCGAAGCAGGGTTTCTCGAAACCCTGAAAAAGGAATTCCCCGGCATCGAAGTGGTCTCGTCGAATCAATACGGCGCCCCGACCGCCGAGGTGGCCTATAAGAAGGCCGAGAACCTGCTCCTGCGCTTCAAAGACGTGGACGGCATTTTCTGTCCCAACGAAAGCACGACGTTCGGCATGTTGCGCGCGCTGCAGAATACGGGCCGTGCCGGCAAAGTCAAATTTGTCGGCTTCGACAGCAGCGAGAAGCTGGCCAAGGCCCTCAAGGACGGCGAAATTCACGGCCTCGTCATGCAGCATCCGTTTTACATGGGCTACATGGGCGTGAAGACAATGGTGCAGCACCTGCGCGGCGAAAAGGTTGAAAAACGCATAGACACCGGCTGCGAAGTGGTGACCAAAGAAAACATGGACACTCCCGAAAAAAAAGAATTGTTGGTGCCGGATTTATCCAAATGGCTCGAATAGATGTAGGTCTATGGGTCCAGCGTACATCCAACAGGTGAGACGTGAAGTCAATCCGCCATGCGTCGAAAAATCCAATTTCCCTTTCACCGCCTGAAACCTATTTCAGTATGGTGCAGAGAAAACGCACCCTCATATTTTGCGACTCCGGAATAATCAGCACCTCTATCTCCAACTGCGGACAACGCGTTACGAGATTGGAGGGGGCGGTAGGCGTTTTTCCAAATCGGCGCACCAACGGCAGTCGGCACGGCCGCACAGAAAGCGGCGGGGACTGTTGCGTTCGACCCCGGCGGCCCAATCCACGATCCTGCGGGCGGACATATAGGCCATCCGGCCCCACGGGCTGTCCATCTGCCGGGCAAGCCCTGCCATCTCCAGTTCCTCTCCGAGGAAGGCATAAGAGCCGTCGCAGGGTGCGGCCACATAGCGCCGGCGCCGTCTTCCCCCAAACTCCAACACCGTCTCGACGTTGATCCATTCGACCGGCCGGTCACGCTCGACCGACAACCGCCCGACGTGAATCAACACGTTGGCGCGATGATCTCCACCCAGCAACAGAACCTTCCCGTCTTTTGCCGCAAGTTGCCCCAGCGGTGTTTCGGGCCGAAAGGGCAGATACACGTCGTGATCGCGGACAATTTCTCGCGCCGCCGGTCCCAGCACGGCGACTGAATGAGTGGGATGAGGGCTGCGGACAACGCCGGGCCACCGGCGGAAACGCTCGGCAAAGCGGCCCGTGGCGGCAGGCGTTTTTTCGCGGTCGAACTGCGCGCCGCCCGTGAATGCGGGAACGAGGATGTGGCCGTTGCGGCCGACGGCGGCGACCAATTCGACAATCAGGTCGTCGAGCGCCGCTTCGCCGCAATCGGCTGCCTCCACGTCGCCGAAGACGCCCAGCCAGCCGCCTTCGCACAGTCCAAGTTTGTGCAACTGCTCGCGCAGCATGTGGACAATCAACACGCGCGACCCGATGATAGAAGGGCGAATAGAACGCGGCGGACCCGCTGCCGTCAACGCCCCTGCCGGTCCTATTCGCCCGATGCATTTCAGTCGCGCGGCATTCAAAAATGCCTCACGCGTTTTTCTTGCGGCCGGCCTTGCGCTCTTTAGGTTTGGCCGCAACACCTTTGCCGGGAACGGGAATTACCGGCGCGGGCAGTTTGGCCTCGAAACTGAGCTCCTTGGGCATGAGGTCGAGATCGGAATTGAGCAGTTCCTCCCAGGTCAGTTTCTGGCCGGTATAGGCGGCCTCGCGGCCAAGGATCGCCGTGAACGAGCTTTCAGCCACCTGAATGCCTTCGTTGCGATACGGCCCTTTCCCCGTGATACTGTCAATGAGGTCCATGTGTTCCTGGACCATGGCGGTTTCGGTCTGGCCCCTGGCCAGGTCATGGCAATTGCTGACGCCCTTGGTGCCGGTGACTTCCTCGAACACGCCGCCGGCGCTGTTGTTCCAGTGGCGTGACATGCTCAGGACGTGGACGGTGCGGCCGCCGAGGTTGTATTCATAGTCCACGGAGAAGTTGTCCCAAATGTTGCCGAGGTAGTCCTCGTTGGTTTTCCAGGCGCGGCCGCCCGAGGCAAACGCGGCAACGGGATGGCCGCCGAGAGCCCAGTTGATCACATCGAGGTTGTGAATGTGCTGCTCGACGATGTTGTCGCCGCTGAGCCAGCAGAAGGAATACCAGGCGCGCATTTGCCATTCGAGGTCGCTCCATTCGGGCTTGCGTTCGCGGGCCTTGATGACGGGACCGCCGCACCAGTAGGCGCGTCCGGCAAGAATGTCGCCGATTTCGCCGGCATGGATTTTCTTGATCGTCTCGATATAAGAACCATCGTGGCGGCGCTGGGTGCCGGCAACCACCGAAAGTCTTTTTTCCTCCGATTTTTTGGCCGCGGCCATGAACCGCCGAATCCCGACGGCATCGGTGCCAACCGGCTTTTCGCAGAAGATATGCTTGCCGGCGTTGACAGCCGCCTCGAAGTGCATCGGGCGGAATCCCGGCGGCGTGGCCAGAATGACGTAATTAACGTCGGTAGCCAGCAATTTCTGATACGCGTCGAGACCGGCAAAGCACATGTCGTCCTTGAGCACAACGCCTTTCACGCCCTCGAACGCCTTGCGGGTTGAATCCACCTTGTCCTTGAAGGCGTCGGCAATGGCTACCAGCTGCAGGGGAACGCCCGTGCGGTCGCTGGCCTGCAGGGCGTTGCGAACAGCGCCGGTCCCCCGTCCGCCGCAGCCAATTAGACCGACCTTGAGCGGGCCCGCCTCGGCGACATAGCCGGGCCGGACAACACCGACCGTCGCGGCGGCAGCCGAAGCGACGGCGGCGGTTTTCAGAAACTCGCGACGATAAATTCGAGCAGTTCGTTGAATGTTCATGCTCTTCCTCCTTAAGAAGAGTGAAAGATTGTTTTCTTCGATCTTCCGAACAGAAAGACCCATTGCGTAGGCAAAACGCTTTTGGACGGAGCCGGTCAAGGATATTGTTGCCGTGCGGGAGCACCCACTCAGCCGGCAGGCCAATTGTGCATTTCCGGCTGAAACAGGACAGCGATAGCTCCGTCTGCGGCATCTCACGGCGCCGACGTGGCTTCGCGCCCATAATCGTCGCTCAGCCGGACAACGTCGTCCAGTTCGGGCGTCGAGGTCTCGAACACATAGGAGTCTTCGAGCGCTTCGAGACGGTGGCACATGCCGGGCGGGATGAGGGTGACGGCGCCGGGTTCGAGCACGCGTGTTTCCAGCTGATTGACGTCCGGGCCGATCTGCAACTTCAGCCGCCCGCTCCAGAGGAATTGTGTTTCATGTTTCACGCGATGATATTGGAGGCTGAAGCGACAGCCCTTGCGAATAAACAGCACTTTGGCGGCGTAGCGGTCGGTCTGCGCCAGCCACCACTCTTCGCCCCAGGGTTTGGGCACAATTCGAACCTGGGCGGCAGGGACTGGTTGACACATGGGCGGTTTGTCTTTCTTGCGAGTCATCGTGCCGGTTCTAGTTTTGCAAAAAGCAGACTGTTTCGCAGGTAGTCCTTGCTTCCGTGTGAGAACAGCGTTTTTATACCCACCGCAAGGTACTGGCGTCAATCCGGTTCCATCCGGCGTTGCGGGGCATCCAGAACTTCGCGCACCTTGGCCAGCAGGATCTCTGGGGCAAAGGGTTTCTGGAGGAAATAGACGTCCTCGTCGAGCACACCATTGTGGACAATGGCGTTTTCCGTATAGCCGGAGATAAACAGCACGCGAACACTGGGTCGTATCTGCACAATTTCTTCCGATAATGAGCGCCCATCCACTTCCGGCAGCGTCACGTCGGTGATGAGCAGATGAATGGGGCCGTCGTGGGTGCGGCTGATGTCCACGGCCTCGGCGGGATGCCTTGCCAGAAGAAGGTTGTAGCCTTTCATTCCTAAGATTTCGGCAATCAGGTTTCGAACGTCTTCCTCATCTTCAACGACGAGAATGGTCTCGCTGGCTTCGATAGCGGGCGGGGAATGGGGCACGTCCTCGATCACGGTCAGCGGGGCGTCCACGCGAGGTAAGTAGATTTTCATGGTCGTCCCGCGGCCCGGTTCGCTGTACGCCCAAATGTGCCCGCTGCTTTGTTTGACAATGCCATAGACGGTGGCCAGTCCCAGACCGGTGCCTTGGCCCCGCTGCTTGGTTGTGAAAAATGGTTCGAACACCTGCGCAAGGGTCTGAGCATCCATGCCGCAGCCCGTATCGCTGACGGCCAGCAGCACATAGGGGCCGGGCTGCACGCCGGCGTGGCGGCGCGCGTATGCCTCGTCCAGGATCACGTTGCCTGTCTCGATGGTCAGCTTGCCGCCCTCGGGCATGGCATCGCGCGCATTGATGACCAGGTTCATGAGAATTTGCTCGATCTGGGTGGGATCGGCGCGAACACGCCAGAGACCGGGCGGCAGGACGGTGACCAGATCAATATCCTCGCGGATAAGGCGGCACAGCATTTTGTGCATTTCCGCGATGATGGTGTTCAGATCAATAACTTTCGGTTCGAGAATCTGGCGTCGGGCAAAGGCCAGAAGCTGCTGCGTGAGCGATGTGGCGCGCCCCGCCGCTTTTCTGATCTCCACGACGTCGCGGCGGAACGAACTCCCCGCGCTAATCTGGTTGAGCAGCAGATCGCAATAGCCCAGAATGGTGGTCAAGAGATTGTTGAAGTCATGGGCGATGCCCCCGGCCAGCTTGCCGATGGCCTGCAAGCGCTGGGCCTGCTGCAACTGTGCTTCGAGCGTTCGCCGTTCGGTGATGTCGCGGACAGATTCCACAATGCCGCCGACGGCCGGATCATGCAGCAAGTTCTTCCCGATTCCCTCGCATGTCCTAATCGAGCCGTCCTTGTGGTACAATCGAAATTCCACCCGCGCCGTCGCTCCCGGTTTTTCCAGAAGCTCGGCCAGAATCTTTTGGGTCAGCGGCTGGTCGTCGGGATGAATAAAATCCGAGGGCTTTCGCCCGATGACCTCCTCGGGGCGGTAGCCCAGAACGCGTTCGACCGCGGGGCTGACATAACGGAGGGTCCGATCGGCGTTTTGCACGAGGATGATATCGGAAGTGTTCTCGATGAGTGCGCGGAAGTATTCTTCCCGCTGCCGGAGCGTTTCTTCGGTCTGCTTATGCTCTGTAATGTCGCGGATGACAACAACGACGTGGTCGTCGTTGATCGGCGCGGCGGTGGCGGAGACCCATATTTCGCGGCCGCCGATGTGAAGGCGGTCCTCGCGGCGGGTCGGCTGCCGCGTTTCCAGGGTTTCCAAAATTCCGGCGTGATACTGCTCGGCCAGTTCTTTCGGAAAGACCTCGTAAATCGTTTTCCCCAGCAGCTCCTCCGCCGGCCGGATGAGTATGCGGTTGTCGTTGGTTAGCACTTCCAGGTAGCGCCCGTTGCGGTCGAGCACTAGCACGAGGTCCGGAATCGCAGAGATGAGGGCTCGTAGATCGGAGAATGGGTGCTCGAGCATGAACGAACTCCGGTAAGGAATAAGGAATAGGGAACAATCACTCACGCCCGCGCGAACCGTAAGAACTGCCGCCGTTGCTTGCAAGCAGAATTGTGCAAAGACGTTCTGCCGCACGGCTTGACAATGCCGCACAAGCAGTGTCATTGTATCAGCAGGTTTGTTCTGATTTTTCCATGCGTCCGCCGCGTCCACAACGTCTATTCCGTCCACAGGAGTTCAAACCATGCCGTCCGCTGAAAGAAGTTGCGAGACCTGCGACTCCGCCGCTTGCGCGCTGAAAAACAAGCCGGCCGGCGAGGCGCAGGAGGACTTTCTCGAACGCCGCGCCGTCGGCCGCCGCATGTGTCAAATCCAACATAAAGTGCTTGTGCTTTCCGGCAAAGGCGGTGTCGGCAAAAGCACCGTGGCTGTCAATCTCGCAGTTTCGGTGGCGCTGGCCGGCAAGCGCGTGGGGCTGCTGGATATTGACGTACACGGGCCCAGTGTTCCCCGACTTCTCGGCATCGAGGGCCGGCCGGTCGAGGGCACCGGCGAGGCGCTCCTGCCGGTCGCCTATAGCGAAAATCTCAAAGTCATGTCGATTGGCCTTTTGGTCAACAGCCGCGAGGACGCGGTCATTTGGCGGGGGCCGATGAAGTTTGCCGTCATCAAGCAGTTCCTGAAAGACGTCGAATGGGGCGAGTTGGATTATCTGATCGTGGACTCGCCGCCGGGAACAGGCGACGAGCCGCTTTCGATTGCGCAATTGATCCCCGAAGCCGACGGCGCAATCGTGGTGACCACGCCGCAAGACGTGGCCGTGGCCGACGTGCGCCGGTGCATTACATTTTGCCGGCAAATCAGCCTGCGGGTGATCGGCGTCATCGAGAACATGAGCGGTTTTGTCTGCGGGCATTGCGGCCGGGCGACGGAAATCTTCAAGTCCGGCGGCGGCAAGTTCATGGCTCGCGAAATGGGCGTGCCGTTTCTCGGCTCTATCCCGCTCGACCCGCAGATTGTGGACGCCTCGGACGCCGGAACTCCCTACGTGCAACGGTTTCTTGGAAGCGTCGCAGCACAGGCCTTTCAGCGTGCCATAGCGCCCGTGCTGGCGCTGTCGGTCAGGCCACGGGGGCAATGAAATGGACAGCATGTCCAAGATGGACAACGTGGACGGGACAAGTGCCGCGCGGAGAAGGCTGCATTTTCACCGCATTGCCATGGCCGCGCCGTTCGAGATCGCCCTCGATGTGGACCGCCCCGAGGGCGAACTGCGCACCATCGCCGACGCCGCATTCGACCTGGTCGAGCATCTCGAAGGCCAGCTTAGCGCCTATGTGGGCACGAGCGACATTTCCTATATCAACGAGACGGCGGCTGACCGCCCCGCGCGGATCGAACCGCGTCTCTATGCTCTTCTGGAAACCTGCCGCCGTCTGTATGAGGAAACCGACGGAGCCTTCGACATCACGGTCGGCCCGCTGGTCAAGACCTGGGGCTTCTACCGCCGTGCGGGGAAAATGCCCGATGCGGCGGCCCTCGAAGCCGCGCGCGAAAAAATCGGCATGCAGCACGTCCAGTTTGATGATGAAACCTGCAGCGTGCGGTTCGACCGACCGGGCGTGGAAATCAATCTCGGCGCCGTCGGGAAAGGCTACGTCGTGGACCGCGTGGTCGAAGCCCTGCGCGGCTGGGGAATCCGCTGCGCTCTGGTTCACAGCGCCCAAAGCAGCATCGCGGTAATCGGCAAACCCCCGTTCGACGACGGCTGGCGATTGGGCGTGGCCGATCCGCGCGACCGGCAGAAAGCCCTCGGCGCCCTGGTGCTGTGCGATTCGACTCTGTCGGTCTCCGGCAGTTGGGAGCAGTTTTTCGAACACGAGGGAAAGCGCTACAGTCACATCCTCGATCCGCGCACGGGCTGGCCGGCGACGGGCGTTCTCAGCACAACAGTTGTTGCTCCGTCGGCAACGGAAGGCGACGCCCTCGCGACAGCGTTCTTGGTAATGGGGGAGGACAAGGTGCGGGCTTACTGTGAGAAGCATCCCGATGTGGGCGCCGTGCTGATTGTCGGTGCCTCGCCGGCGGATTTCACAGTCAGCACTGTCAACTGCCGGCTGGTCGCTCCCCTGGAAAGCGCCCAGTAGTCCATCAAGTTCTGCTTTGATGGAAAGGGCAAGCAGTTCGAACTTCAGTTTGTCCTATCTTCCTCCACGGTAGCGGAATCTTCGCCTCGAGGTGGAGGGAAACACGGTGCCTGACCGGTCGGTACAAAACCGTTTCGCTGATAAAACCCATTGCCTTTCTTCCGCTCAGTAAGCAATTGTGTCGCATCGAGCGATTCGAGATCTACCCCGCCGGCGTTTTATCCACAGGGCCGTTGCATCGAGCGGGAATAACCTGCCGCAGTCTTGTTTTCACAAGATCCGATTGAATAGGTTCACAGGAGCAGCCGCCTATCGGGCTTTTGGCAGATAGAGCTGCGGGTCTACGGGTGTGTCGGCATTGCGGCGGATCTCGAAATGCAGGTGGGGCCCTGTGGAATTTCCCGTCATTCCCATGGTGGCGATGACCTGGCCGGCTTGCACAGAATCGCCTTCCTTGACCAGGTTGCGGTCGTTGTGGGCGTACAGGGTGATCCAGCCGCCGGAATGTTCGATAAGGATCATGTTGCCCATCGAAGGAAGATACTTGTTGTCGCTGTAGAGGACGCGTCCGGCGGCGGCGGCGCGAATGGGCGTGCCGCGTTTGTTGGCAATGTCAATACCGTTGTGCAAGCGCTTGCCCGAGCCGCTGAGATTGAAAACGGAGGTAATGGTTCCGCCCGCCGGCCATTGAAACGCCGGCGCGCCGGAAATCACCGTGGGCGGGCTATAAGGAAGTGGATGTTTTGTGTAGGACTGAGCGATTTGAATTCCCTTCTGCCGATTGGCCATGGGAATCTGCGGCGCGTCGCGTTGCGGAAGCGTCGGAAGCATCGCGGCTCGGCTGACTGGCGGCGGCTGCATCGTAGCCTCCGCTCCACCCATCGGCCGCGAGCCGGAACCGGGAGGAACTTTAAAGACCGTGGGCGTCGGCGGCTGCGCGGGCGGCGGAGGCAGCGGCTTGGGCGTTGGGGCCATCACCACGGTCGGGCCTTGCGGTGCCTGTCCGGATCGAATCAGCGCGGCGATGGCGCGCTCGAGCGACGAGTCCGTGTAAGCGCCCCCGCTCGGTGGAATCACCAGCGGGTCCGACTGACGCGGTTTGCTGTAGTAGTAGTGGGGATATTCGGTTCGCGAACGAGGGATGAACAGACGCTGCCCCGCGCTCAAGGTCTGGTTTCGGGGCACTTCATTGATTTCCGACAATAAATCGAGGTCGCATCCGAACAGCATCGCGACGGACTCCAGGGTATCGCCGCGCTGCACGGTGTAATAATAGCCTGGAACGGAATACCCTTTCCAGTTCTTCAAATGCGTGAAAGGAACCTTGGGCGGGGTGGAGCAGGAACACAAGAAAACAAAAAGCCCCGCACTCCACACGGCAAGACCCAGCGGGAGGCATTTCCTCTGCAGGCTGGCAACGGTTCCGTGCAATGCCTCGACCTCGACTGGACTTGGATGCGCTAGCGACGGATCGCCCCCCTCTGCGCAATACCAAACCTGACTGAGAAGAATTCCTACAGCGGGGAAACGATTTGTGTCAAGAGGAGTTTTTCGACGTATTTCGCCCGAGATCGTTCCCAGAGGGGACCTTATGCTTTGCTCTTTTTCACGTCGGCCATAGCCGCTTCCCAGCGCCGCACAAAGTCGCCGATCTGCTCGGGCTTTTCGAAGCCGATCGTCATCGCGCTGATGGTCCCTAGTCCCAATACGTAGCGGAGCGAAGCGTCAATTTCGGCGGAGTCCTTGATGGTGCCCTCGCCAAGGACTTTCATGGCCATGACAAACTTGCCCTTGTCGTGAAGTTTGTTGAGAACCGGCTCGACTTCCTGGGGCCGCTCACTGTCCATCTTGACGCCCTTGTGGTTGATGCGGACGAGAAACAGGTCGCCCCACTCGGCATCCGGCATGGTCTGCAGCGGGGCCATGCCGTGCCACGAGACGCCGAGGGCGCGAATCATCCCCTGTTCTTTAGCCTTCGAGAGGGTCTCGCGAACGCCCGCCCGCCTGCTATACCAGTCGGCCGTCGTGGCGCAGTGCGTCAGCACAATATCAATGTAGTCGGTGCCGAGTTCCTTGAGAAAGCGCTCGAGGTCGGCCTGCGCCTGTTTGCCGTCGTCGCCCCAGACCTTGCTCATGATGACCACCTTGTCGCGCGGGACTCCCTCGAGGGCAATTTTGAAAAACGGCATCGAGCCGTAGAGATCGGCGGTATCGAGGAAATTCAGACCGGCGTCCAGATAGGCGCGGGTAATGCGGTTGAACGATTCCTGGCCGGCGCGGGTTTGGTTCGAGGATTTTTTATAGCCGACCGTGCCGGTGCCCATTGCAATAGGAGTCATCTTGACACCTGTTTTCCCCAGAGCCACCAGATCGGTCGCCTTCGGGATGTCGGCACCTCCGGCTGAGATCAGACGTCCCGAGGCCATGAGAGTGAAGCCGGCAGTGCCGGCGACGGCGCTTTCGAGAAATCCTCTTCGGTTCATGTGCTTCCTCCCATCCACCACATTTGGCGGAAATAATCGAATACAATGCGAGAACCTGTCGCCAACAGGAGGCATAGTCGAACCGTCTCACGCGGTCAACAGCAAAAGAAGTTGACGCGCACCGTTTGGAGTTCAAACTTCAGTGTGTGGGTGGTAGTTCCAGCGGGTGGCTTTTTTTGCCTGTTGGTGGGGGTTTATACGCGTACCTTTTTCGTACTTGCTCGCAAAAAGAACTGCGAGCGACCCTCAGGAAAATGCCTTGTGAATAAGACAAACTTAAGGAGGGAAGGTTTATGGCGATGAATTTGCTCACGACGATCAAAGGCTCGATGCTCGACGGCTTTTTCCCCAAGGGATGGGACCTGGCGAAGTTCGACCGCATCTGCAGCCGTCCGCCTTCGGCTGCAGGCAAGCGCGAGAAGTGGTGGAACAAAAAGTTCCGGCCGGTTCCGTGCGACACGCTCGCAGATTTCGACACCTATATGGGCCACGAGATTGCGCTCCAAATCAAGCAGGCCCGCGATGCCGAGCAGAAAATCATCTTCATCCTGCCCGTCGGGCCGATGGGCATGTATCGCTGGGCGGTTTTTTTCCTCAAAGAATGGGGCGTTCCGTGCGACCACGTCTATGGCTTCAACATGGATGAATGGTCGGACGCGCAAGGCCGCACACTGCCGGCCAACGACCCGGGGGCGTTTCAGAACGCCATGGAGCAGGCGTTCTATGGGCCGTTGGGCAAGCTCACCGTGCCGGCGGCTCAGCGCAATTTCGCTACGCAAAAGAATCTCCCCGCCTATCCGCAGAAGATCGGCGAATTGCGCAGCGCCGGCGCGCGTCTGGTCACCGTCTTCGGCGTCGGGCGCGTCTGCCATATTGCGTTCTGGGAGCCGCATTTCGCCGAAGAGTTCGACAGCGTGGCGGAATGGAAACGGCAGACTCATCGTCTCGGCGCGCGGCTTCATCCGCTGACCATTGAGCAGAACGCCATCACCAGCTTCAAAAGCCGCACGACGCTCATCCCGGCCTATGCGAACACAATCGGCCCGGGGCTGTTTCTAACGTCCGACTATGTGATCGGCGGCTGCGACGGGACGCTCGGACGCGGCATGATGTGGCAGGGCATGTCGTTCTGGCTGACGCTGCATCACGAGCCGACGCCGTGGATTCCGTCGTCGTTCATGCCGACCCTGGCGGGCAAGCTGTTCTACCTGAAAGAACTGGAAGGCCCGCTGGTGGCCGAGTGCAATTGAGCGAAAGCGGTTGCGGTGGAAAGCCGCCGCCGCTCCCGGCCGCTGCGCACGGATTTGGTGCGGCTGCGCTGCCGCACATGACGGTGTTCCCGTGGGAGCCGCGAAGAGAGAAAGTCGTTGACACTGGCGGCGGCAAGGCCCGACGGTGAGATCGTGTTTAGCGCAAGCCCGCAGCAAAAGGGCGGGCGCGGGAGCAAGTCTATGAAACGATTCTGCCAACTGGTGTTCCTGGCCGCGTGTAGCGTTCTGTCCGCGTGCGCTCTGTGGCAGAACGACCGCGCGTATGTTTGGGACTCGGAATATCAATGGGTTCGCGATGTGTACGACCGCTGCGGATCAGTCGCCGTGGTCGAAGACCTTCTGCGCGAACGCAAATGGACCACGGGCAAGATCAACGAGGTCGTGTATCGCCTGTCGAAAGATTATTCGCTGGATGAAAAAGGCCAGCCGCGCGGGATAGACCGGCCGCGGCCGATTGTCTCCACCCGCCAGCTGGATGAAATGGGCATCGGTCCCAACCGTCCCATGAGCAGCCGGTTGGGGTCGCGGTATTGATCCCTCGGCCGCGGCGAATCTGCCGCTTCAGTCTTCCGAATTCCGATAATAGAAAAGGGTTTGGCGCAGACCGTCTTCCAGAGGCACCGGAGGCGGAAGGGCGATGTAGCGGTCTATTTTGCGGAGATCCGACTGATAGTCGCCCGTCTCGACGCTTTGATATTCGCCGGGCCACGGTTCAAAGCAAACGGGAGTGCCGCCGGCCAGACGGGCGATGGTGTGCGCAGCCTCGGCGATGCTGACGGCTTGGCGGCCGCCGAAATTGAACACCTGGCCATGACAGGCGTCGGTCATCGCGGCGGCAAGGAAGGCTGTCACGACATCGGCAACATGGATGTAGTCGCGCTTCTGCCGCCCTTCGCCAAAGATGCGAATAGGCCGACCGTCGGCGGCGTCGCGAAGGAAGCGGTTGATAACACCGTAGTTGCGCGGATCGCGCGGCTGATACGGACCGTAGGGATTCGAGACGCGCAGAACGACAAAGCGCAGTCCGTGCGTGGTCGCAAACACATTCAAATAGTGCTCGATGGTGATCTTGTGCACCGCGTACATGCTTTGCGGACAGAGCGGGTGGTTCTCGTCCACGGGAAGATAGCGCGGGCGGCCATAGACCAGACGCGAGCTGCAAAAGGTTACGACCGGCGAGGGGGCGGCCTCGGCACATGCCTTGATCAGCTGCAAATGGGGGCCGCACTCGCGGTCGAGAAACCCGTCAGGGTCCTGATTGCTGGCCACGGCGCCGGAGACGCCTGCAAAATCAAAAACGATGCTTTGCCCGGCCACGGCCGTGCGGACCGTCTCGCCAAAGCGCAGGTCGCCCTGAATCACCCGGCCGGAAAATCCTTGTGCGCGTACACGCTCCTGACGAACGAGAACAGTTACCCGCGCGCCGAGTGCCTCCAGCGCATGAACCGCGTTGACGCCCAGAAAGCCGTTGGCGCCTGTTACCAGCACGGGCCGGTTGCGGTAGACGTCGCGCAGCGCGCCGGTATCGCTGCAACGGTGACTGTCCGACGATTCCTCAAATTGCATTCAGAAAACCCCTGGGTTGCTCACACCGCTATTCATACTCGAAAGTGCGACGGGCAAACGCGCTGCTCGTCGGTCGAACGACCTGCACCGATTGGGTCGCAGCGGCATCCTGAAAGAGCACAGTGAGAACGCCGCTGGTGCTTTCATAGTGCCATGCCGGAT
>JADFCW010000102.1 GCA_017161705.1 Candidatus Sumerlaeota bacterium
CCAAGAAATTCGGTTCGCTCGACAAATGGGCGGAGGCCACTGTCGCCCTGTTGCGCGACTATGGGTTCAACGGCACGGGTGGATGGTCGGACGCCGCGACGCTGCGGAAGGCCGCCCGCCCGATGCCGTACACACTGTCGTGGAGTTTCATGGGTTCGTTTGGCCGGGCAAAGAAACTCACGCGGCAGTTGCCCGGACATCTCGGCTACACCGGCGATTGCATTCCTGTGTTTCATCCGGAGTTCGAGACGTTTTGCGAGAGGTACGCGGCGCCGCTTGCAGCGGCGAAAGACGATCCTTACCTGATCGGACATTTTTCGGACAATGAACTGCCGGCTTCGCGGGATATGCTCGACAAGTTTCTCGCCCTCGATGCCAGCGATCCGGACCTGGCGCCCAATCGCCGCGCGGCCGAGCAATGGCTGGCTCAGCGACGCGGCGCAGGGGCAACGGCCAAGGATGCGACCGACGAGGACCGCAGCGCATTTCTCGGTTATGTGTACGACCGCTACTTTTCGGCGACGACGCGGGCCATTCGGAAACACGATCCGAATCATTTGTGTTTGGGGCCGCGGCTGTATGGCTTTTCGCTTTCCAGCGAAGATATTTTTCGCGCGGCCGGAAAACACCTCGACGCCATCGCCGTCAATTATTACGGTGCATGGACGCCCGATCCGCAGCGCATGGCGATGTGGACGCGGGAGTCCGGCCGCCCCGTTCTGATTACCGAGTTCTATGCAAAGGGCGCCGACTCGGGCTATGCCAACACGACGGGCGCGGGGTGGCTCGTTCGGACACAGCGCGACCGCGGGCTGTTCTATCAGAACTTCTGCCTCGGCCTGCTGCAGTCAGGCACTTGCGTTGGCTGGCACTGGTTCAAATACATGGACAACGACCCCGCCGATCTCACAGCCGACCCGTCGAACCGCGATTCGAACAAGGGGATCGTTACAATTGGTTTTGAGCCGTATCGGGATTTGCTCGATGCGATGAAGGAGCTGAACGAAAACGTCTATGCGTTGATCCCGTATTTGGATTCAAGCAAGTAAGCGGGCTCATAAGCAGAGAGGCATGATTTGCACTGCACTCGAGCGTTTTCTAGGCTCTGCCGTTCCAACCGGACGGGGTTCACGAGCGTTTCGCTCACTATCCAACTATCCAAAGAGTAAGGCGCGGTTCGAGCTGCAATCAAAGGGTTCAATCGTGTTGCGCAGGCCCGTCTTCGGTTTTTTGCCACGACAGCTGCTCTTTCGAATGGGGAGAAAAGTTGCCTTTTCCGGCAAGCAGGATGGTTCGCTGCGCCGATAGAAACCAAATTATGTTGACAATTTGTACTGCAGAATGCTATCTGAGCCTTGATTGCCATGGTCGGCGGAAATTGCTAGCCCATGGAAAAGAAAACCGCAGAAAGGCCGGCGGTTGGCGGTATCAAAAACCAACGATTAAAAAGGGTATCTATGCTGAGAAGCGAGCAGGAACGAAAAGCACGGAGCCGTTTGGGCGAGTGTTTGCTCAAGGAAGGCGTCGTGACGGAGAACCAATTGCAGTATGCCTTGCAGCTGCAGCAGGAGTCGCCGCGAAAACGGCGGCTCGGCGATATTCTGCTGGAATTGGGATATGTCACCAAGCGGCAGCTGCGCGACATTTCGCGCAAGTATCAGCATCGGATGCCGTTGGGCTCCATTTTGCTGTCGAACGGACTGGTGACGGAAGAGCAGCTGGAGCAAGCCCTCGAGATCCAGAAAACCAAACGAATCCTGCTAGGGCAAAGCCTGCTGGAACAGGGGGTCGTCTCCGAGGAACAAATTGCCATGGCGCTCAGCCAGCAGATGGACTATCCTTATATACTTCCCAACAAGCGGATTGTGGACCGAACGCTGCTGGCGCAATTTTCGGAATCTTTTCTGCGCCGCCAAGCTGTGCTGCCTATCGCTCGCAATCAGGACACGATAACGCTGCTGGTCAGCAACCCGCTTCATCCGGAATTGCACGAAGTGCTCAAGGGCCACCAGAACTCTTTTGAGCTGGCCATCGGTCCCCGGACGATGATTCTAAAAGTGCTGCAGGAGATTTTCGAAGAGCGAACACTATTGGGGCCGCCAACGCGGTCGGCGGCCGAGGAGGAAAGCCCCGGCACGCGGTTTGTGCGATATGATTTGGACAAGAGCCATGCCGGCCAGGGGCCGTCGGCTCAAGTCATTGATGTGGTCAACTATATTCTCTCCAAAGCGATCAAGGAGCGCGCCAGCGATATTCATATCGAGTCGCTTTACAACCGGCTGCGCATTCGGTATCGAATTGATGGACGGTTGATATTCCAAACCGACTTGCCGAAGAGTCTGGCCGACGCCGTTACGCGCCGCATCAAGGTCCTGGCTCATATCAATGTGACCGATTCCGCCGACACGCAGGACGGGCATATTTATGTTACGCTCGACGGCAACGATGTGGATATGCGGGTGTCGGCTACCAATACGGTCCTGGGTCCTTCGATCACCATCCGGATTCTCACCAAGGAGCTGGGGCTGCGAGATCTTGATGATTTGGGCATGCTGCCGCGAGTTTTGCACAATCTGCAGGAATTGTTGGATCGGCCATCGGGTCTGATTTTGTTTTCCGGCCCGACGGGATCGGGGAAAACGACTTCGTTGTATTCCTGCCTGAATTACCTCAACAAGGACGACATCAAGATTTGCACCATTGAGTCGCCGGTGGAATATAGCATCGAGGGGGTCGCGCAGTATCAGTTGAAAGGGGACAGCGGGACGCCTGTCAGCGAAGTGGTCAAGGCGATGCTTCACCATGATCCCGATGTGATTGTGCTGGGCGAAATCAACAATGAGACTTCGGCCATTGCGGCTGTGGAGGCTGCTTTGACGGGCCACAAGGTTTTTTCGACCATTCACTCGGACGATGCGATCGGGGCGGTGCAGCGTCTGATCGGGCTGGGGCTGCGAACGTATTTGTTGTCCAGCACGGGCATTGCGGCGTCGGCGCAGCGCCTTGTGCGGCGGATTTGCCCGCAGTGCAAGGAGGTGGTGGTGCCTTCGGCGGAAATGTTTCGTCAGTTTCGGACACGGGACCTGGACGCCGACCGGTGGGAGTTTTATCGCGGGAAGGGTTGCGAGCATTGCGGCCAGTCGGGCTACCGCGGACGCACCGGGGTATTCGAGCTTCTGACCGTGAGCGATGAAATCCGAAACGGGTTCCTGCAGACGTGGAATTCGGCGGCCATCCGGAGGCTTGCGCAGAGCCAGCGCCGCTATATATCGCTTCGCCAGGCCGGGTTTATCATGGCCTTGCTCGGACGCACCACGTTGGAAGAAACGCTGGCCATTCTTTCGTATAGCGAAAAGGAAACCTATGAGTCCATGGAGCTGACGGAGGCGGATATCGAGTATTGGATGGAGACGGACCCGAAGAAGATGGGCCGAACTATGTCGCCAGGAACGCCCGAAACGGCGTCGCCTGTTTCCCTGCCGACCGCCTGACAACGGGCTTCTGTTTGGCTGCGGCACTGGTGCGTTTGTTGTGAGAGAGGCATCGTCGGGGAGGGAGCAGGAATATTTTATTGCATGCAGCGATGAGAAAAAATGCTCGGGATGATGAAGAACTTGCTTCGCCAGAGGGCGCAAGCCTGTCTGGCGCGGAATCAGCTGGATGAGGCGCTTCAGTGGTTCCGGCGTGCCGGCGACTTGGAGGGTGCCGCCGAGGTGCGCGAGCGCCAGGGCCATTATGCCGAGGCTTCGGAGCTATACGAGCAAGCGAACCAATTTGCCAAGGCGGCTGAGGCTGCCATGCGGGGACGGCTGCATGCCCGTGCGGCCGAGCTGTTTCAGAAAGCGGGCGACGCGCGCGGCGCAGCCGAGGCTTTGATTTGCGGCGGTGAAATCAAGGCCGCGGTTCAGTTGTGCGAAAGTCAGGGGCAGATCGAACTGGCGGCACAGCTGCTGGAGGGAGCCGGCCGCAAAAAGGACGCCGCGGACTTGTATTTTCAGCAAGGCGATTATTCCCGCGCGATTTCGCTGTATCGCGAAGCGGGAAGCATCGAGAGTTTGATTCGGGCGTATGCAAAACAAGGCGACTTGAAAGCTGGGGCGGAAGAATGCCTCCAGAACAGTCTGCCGTTGGCGGCGGCTGTGTTGTTCGAGATGGGGGGCGAGATTGTTCGGGCGGCCGACCTTTTGCTTGCCGAGGGAAAGACTGCCAAGGCGCTCCAACTGTATGAACAAGCCGGTTGCCACGAGCGCGCTGCGGAGATTTATCAGGCCACGGGGCAAATGGACCGCGCTGCCCGTGCCTATGCGCTCGCCCCGGGGAAGGCGGTCGAGGCGGCAAAAATCTATGAAGGCCTCGTCGTTCTCAATGCGAAAATCCGCCATCGTTTTGAATTTCCCATTACCTGCGGCGCGGTGGCTACGGGCAACGATGCATTGGCGTTGGGTACGGCCAACTGCAGGGTCCTATACCTGAATCGTGCTTTTTCGCAAAAGTGGGCGAGTCGCGGGGTCGCCGTAGGGACCCCGTCAAGCCTGGTGTTTTCTGCGGACGGGGAATTGTTGGTTGTTGGAACTGAAGGTGCGCCGGGCAGCGAGGAGAACAGTCTCGCTGCATTGAACGCGGAAAAGCAGGTGCTATGGCAAAAGCGTTTTCCCGAACCGGTGCGCGGAGTGGTTCTTTTGCCGGCCGTGTCGCGTTTGGCAGTTGCCGTTGGCGATTCGGTGGCCTGCTTCGATTTGCAAGGGAACAGTTGTTGGGAGCGGCCGGTGGACTTCAAGGCATGGTGTATTGCGGTTTCGCCGGAGGGGAATCAGTTGGCCGTCGGCACGCTGGGCGGTTCCGTCTATCGTTTCGATGCAGACGGCAATCTTTTGATGCAATGCAAAATGCCGGAGCGTATTCACAATCTTGTGTTTCTTCCCGATGGCCAGGCGATTGCGGCGGCGATGGGGGAAGCCGCCTTGCTGATGCTGGACAAATCCGGTGAGGTTCGGTGGCAAGTGCAGAAAGCGCGGATTTGTCGGCGAATTCTCTGCCTACCGGGTAGAAACATTCTTGCGGCGGCCGGCGGAAAAGAAATCTCGCTGCTTACTGCGGACGGTACGTGGGTTTATTCGTTTCCGACGGAGGCGGAAGTTCAAGCCCTGTTTGCGGATCCTATGGAAAACCTTCTGTATGTGACCACAGTCGAGGGGGACGTTCTGGGATTGGAATCCATGGACTGCCGGGACAAGGCCGCCGAGTACTATGTTGCAGCGGGTTGTCTGCGCGAAGCTGCGGAACTGTACGAGGCGTTGGGCGCGCACGATAAAGCCTATGAGATGTTCAAAGAGATTGGCGATTACGAACGGGCGGCCAAGGTCAAGCAGCAGGCCGGTGATGAAATGACGGCGGCGCGGCATTACGAGATGGCCGGCCATCATCGTACGGCCGCATATCTGTATGAAAAGATGGGCAATGTGCGGATGGCTGCCCTTTGCTATGGCCGGGCGGGGGAAGCGGAAAAGGCAGCGCAACTCTACGAGCAAGTGTCCGACCTGATCTTGGCTGCTGATTTCTATGATCAGGCGGGACACCATAAGAAGGCGGGTCAGATTTTCAAAAAAGTCGGCCAAATGGATCGTGCTATGGCCTGCTTCGACGCGCATTGCCGCACGAATCCCGACGACGCCGAGGCGCGCTTTGAACTTGGGCGAATGGGTTTTGAACTCGGTCAATACGACAAGGCGATCCGCGAGCTCCAGAGGCTCACCGAGAACCCCACCTATCAGCGCGAGACGCTGAAGCTGCTGGGCGAGTGTTTTTTGCGCAAGAATCTGTATGACGTGGCGATTGACCGTCTGAACGAGGCGTTAGGCAAAGACCCCAAACCGTCGCGCGAGAATATTGACATTTATTATACGCTTGGCTGCGCCCAGGAAAGTGCAGGCCGCTTTCAGGAGGCCAGGACGATCTTCAGCAAGATCATTGCGATTGATTATTACTATCGGGATATTCAGGAGCGGCTCAAGCGCGCTGAATATCTTTCGCAGCAGCAGAGTCAGGGCCAGGTGGCTCACCCATCGCCAGTGCCCGCCGGGCCGGGCACGACGGTGAAGATCGCCCCGGCGGAAAAGAGCTCGGAACGCTATCAGATTATCCGGAAACTGGGGCAAGGCGGTATGGGGGTGGTGTATCTGGCGCTGGATACGCGGCTCAATCGGCAAGTGGCCTGGAAGGTGCTTCCGGCCCAGATGGCGGGCAAACCGGACATCCAGCAGCGGTTGTTGCGCGAAGCGCGTGCGGCGGCTCAATTGTCGAGCAAGTATATTGTTTCCATTTATGACATCGTGACCGCGCCGGACGGTTGCTTCATTACGATGGAGTATATCGAGGGGGTTCCCCTGCGAAAGAAAATCGAAGAGAAAGGCGCGCTGCCTATCACTGACGTGGTTCATTTCGCCGCCCAGATTGCCGAAGCCCTCGAAGTCGCCCACAAGGCCGGAGTTATCCACCGCGACGTGAAACCGGAAAACGTAATGATAGACGCGCGCACGGGCGACGCCAAAATGGTGGACTTCGGTCTTGCCCGCCTTGCCGGCGATATTCAACTGACGCAGGATGGTATGGTGATGGGAACGGCGTGGTATATGTCGCCCGAGCAGATACGAGCCAAGCCAGTGGATCACCGCACGGATATATATTCGTATGGCGTCATGCTTTACGAAATGCTGACCGGACGGCCTCCTTTCACCGGCGACAACGTGTTCGGGCAGCATCTTCATCATCCTGCCCCGCTGGTTTCGCAGCGTCGGCCCGAAACGCCGGAAGCTCTGGTCGAGATTGTCCAGCAGTGTCTGCAGAAGGAACCGGAGAACCGCCCCGCCGATTGCGCGCAAATTCTTGCGCGTTTACGCACGATCGTTTCCGTTTCCGGAGCCTAGCTTCCCCCCCAAAAGCCGTGTCAATAGAATCGCAAGCCCCTCTCCTTGCGTGTGGAGTTTTGGGTCGTGGCGGACGGGAAGAAAACATCTAGCGCAGGGAAATAGGATGGGCGCGAGTGCTCGGCCCTGTCTCTTGAAATTCAAGAAGGCATTGGATTTTGCTCTAAGTTTTAGAGAGATACCCTGCTTACTCGCGAGATAAGAATAACGCTTGATTTTGCGGATGATTTCATGAAGCGGTAATAGTCTTGTGTTTTGGAGAAGGGATGAAAAGCGAAACTTTCAAGAGGATTAAAGGATACGGGACGTCAATCCTCCGAACTCCGGATCGTTCCGCCGTTAGCGCGGCGGCGGGAGGAAACTCCCCTACCCCGCTTTGTGCGCTGTGCGGCGACAATCAACCGGACCTCGTGGATGTTCAGCGAGGTTATCGAATGGTCGAGTGCCGTAGGTGCGGTCTGGTGTATCTGGAGCAGCCGCCCTCGCCGCAATGGCTGGCGGAGTCGTACCAGACGTATTTGCCGGAAGGTCCCGATGGCGTGGCAAGCTGGAACCGGATGATGGACGGGTTGTATCGGTCGGCGCGGCGGCGGCTGATTGCGCGTTTTCCGGCTGGCGGGCGGCTTTTGGACATCGGGTGCGCTTACGGGGGCTTTCTGGAGATGATGCGGAAGGCGGGCTGGCAGGTCGAGGGCATCGAAGTGGCAGCGGCAGCGGCGGCGGCCTGCCGACGAAAAGAGCTGGACGTTCACGTCGCCACTCTGGCCGAGGCGCAATGGCCTGCGGCGCGTTTCGATGCGGTGACACTGTTCTATGTACTCGAACATGTTCCGGATCCCCTGGGCGGACTGAAAAAAGTTCATGCGGCCATGAAACCAGGCGGCTTGTTGATCGTGAGGGTTCCCGACACCACGCCGCTGGTGAAATTTCTCAAACGTCTCGGCCGGCGGAATGAATTGTACGACCCGCCGTATCACCTTTTTGATTTTTCGCCGGCGGTATTGACACGCATGCTGGAGCGGGCGGGTTTCCGAAATGTGTGTGTGGAGATAGACGCGGCTACCCGGCCGCGGCGGATCGGCCCGCGCCTGATGTCGCTGACTGCTTCGTGGATCGGCCGCATGCTCCAGCGGCTGAGCGGCGGCCGGTTTCTCCTTCGCGGTGTGAGCAAGACGGCTCTGGCCGAGAGCTAGCGGGCAGGATGTATATTCATAATTGCTTGCATCGTCGCCATCCGAGTCACACCTTCGTTGCTGAGATGTGCACGCCAATGACGGGCGACACTGTCCGCCGTATCGAGAGCAAAGTGCGCGAGGGCGAACGGCTGACGCGCGAGGAGGGGCTTGCGTTGTTTGCCTCGGACGATTTGCTCGGGATTGGCGCGCTGGCCGACGCGGTTCGCCGACGGAAAAGCGGCGACAGGGTTTTCTTTGTCCGCAACCACCATATCAACTACTCGAATGTCTGCCGCTCGCTGTGCCGGTTTTGCGCCTTTGGCGTGGCGGCAGACCATCCGCGCGCGTACACTCTGAGCCATGACGCTATTGTCGCTCGGGCGAAGGAGGGCGTTGCCGCCGGAGCGCGCGAACTGCACATTGTCGGCGGGATTCATCCCGACCTCGCGCTGGACTGGTATGTGGGCATGGTGCAGCGGTTGCGCTCCGAGTTTCCCTCGGTTCACATCAAGGCGTTCACGGCGGTCGAGATTGCGGAAATGGCCGAGAGAAGCGGCTGCACGATCGAAGCGGTTCTGGAGATGCTCAAACGAGCCGGTCTCGACTCGCTTCCGGGCGGCGGGGCGGAGATACTGTCGGAGCGGCTTCGCGCCGCGCTGTGTCCGCACAAATCGTCGGCCGCCCGCTGGCTGGAGACCATGCGCACCGCGCATCGCTTGGGGATTCGTTCGACGGCTACGATGCTATACGGCCATGTTGAAACGATCGAGGAACGCGTGGATCATTTGCTGGCACTGCGCGCGCTGCAGGATGAGACCGGCGGTTTTACATGTTTTGTGCCGCTGGCGTTTCAGCCGGCGCGAACGGGTCTGAGCGATTTGCCGCCGGTAGCCGCCGCCGATAGTTTGAAGACCATTGCGGTCGCGCGTTTGCTGCTCGATAATTTCGATCACATCAAGGCCTATTGGGTGGTATTAGGAATCAAACTGGCTCAAGCGGCGCTGTCGTTTGGGGCGGATGATTTGCACGGCACGGTGTTCGAGGAGCAAATTGCGCACGAGGCTGGGGCGCTGACGCCGCAGTCGCTGTCGGTGGAGGAGTTGTCTTTTTTCATCCGGGAGGCGGGATTTGTTCCTGTGGAGAGGGACGGGACGGATCATGGGAGGAATCAGACGAGTCGGACAGATCGGACGAGTCAGACAAGTCGGACTTGTCGGACAGAGAAGTCTTCGCCCTGCGGCGAATTCGACGGCTGGCCTTATCGCTTCAAAACCAGCCTGGAGCGGCGCCTCACTGACGAGGAGGCGCTCGATCTTTTTCAGCACGCGGACCTTGTTTCACTTGGACACGCTGCGGATGGAGTTCGCCGGCGGCTCCATCCGGAACGGATTGTTACATACGTTGTTGACCGCAGTATCAACTACACAAACGTGTGTGTCAGCGGCTGCCGGTTCTGCGCTTTCTACCGAAGGCCAGGCGATCCCGACGCGTTCGTTCTGGACTGGGACACGCTGCGCAGCAAGCTGGCGGAAACGGTTGCCCTCGGCGGGACGCAAGTTCTCCTGCAAGGCGGGCTGCACCCCGATTTGCCGCTCGAGTGGTATGAGGAGATGTTGGGGATCATTCACGGGGAGTTCGGCCTGCACGTCCATGGTTTTTCGCCGCCGGAGATAGTGCATCTGGCGCGGCTGAATGGTTTGACGGTGGAGGGTGTACTTGCGCGGCTTCAGGGTGCGGGGCTTGCCACCATTCCGGGCGGCGGGGCGGAGATTCTCAGCGACAGCGTGCGGGGCGAAGTCAGCCCGCACAAATGCACGGCCGACGAATGGATTGCGGTCATGCGCGCTGCCCATCGCCTCGGAATGCGGACGACGGCGACGATGATGTTCGGCCACGTTGAAACCTATGCGGACCGGGTCGAGCACCTGCGGCGGGTGCGCGGTTTGCAGGATGAAACCGGCGGTTTCACCGCATTTATTCCGTGGACCTTTCAGCCTCGCAACACAGCGTTGGGCGGACGGGCGGTTGGCGCGCACGAATATTTGCGCACGCTCGCTATTTCACGACTCTACCTCGACAATATTGCGAACCTTCAGGCCTCGTGGGTGACCCAGGGGCGCGAAATCTGCCAGATCGCGCTGTTTTTCGGCGCCAACGACGTCGGCAGTACGATGATCGAGGAGAACGTGGTTCGGGCCGCCGGAGTGGAATATCGCTTGACCCGCGCCGACCTTGAAACGATGGTTCGGCAGATCGGCCGCGAGCCGCGCCAGCGCGATTGTTACTACAATCTCCTTCTGTAGCGCTTCCAGTCGAAGTTGATGCGATCCGAGATTCTCGGGCAGGTAGTTCGGACTTCGGTTTGTCGTATGCCCACTTCAGTTTTGCGGGGGTTTTGACTCGGGGCCGGAGAAAAGAATTTCCATACTGTAGTCGGGGGAATAATAAAGGGCAAACTGAAGTTTGAACTACGAACGGCACGCTGAAGCGTGAACTACGAACAGCTCGATCAAGGGGTATGGCATGTTGTCTCCGGGAACGCCCAGCAAGGTTATCGTGGTCTTGCCTGCATATAATGAAGCGGCAGGATTGCCGGCGTTGTTCGACCGGTTTCTTGCCTCGCTCAATGGCAGTCGTCTTTCATGGCAGATTATCGTCGTGAACGACGGTTCGACCGACGGGACAGGAACGGTGCTGGAGCAGTGGGCGATGAGGCTGCCGTTGATTCGTGTGGATCACGAACGCAACAGGGGATTGGGTCCGGCGTTGAAAACCGGGCTGCGGCGCGCCTTGCGCGAAGCGCAGTCGCCGGACGATGTTCTGGTTTGCATGGACGCGGACAACACCCATGACCCGCAATATGTCCCGGCGCTGGCGGAGCGAATCGCCACGGGAGCGGACATGGTGATCTGTTCGAGGTTCCGGCGCGGCAGCCGACAAATCGGGGTGCCGCTGTTTCGGCGGTTCTTGAGTTTTGGCGCCCGCATGGTTTTCGCTGTTTTTCTGCGACTGCCCGGCGTGCGCGACTACACGTGCGGCTATCGCGCCTACAGGGCCGCGCTTCTGCGTCAAGGCTTCGAGCACTATGGCGAGCGCCTGATCGAGCGGTCGGGTTTTGCTTGCACGGACGAACTGCTGGTGAATCTAGCTCCGTTCGCACGGCGAATCGAGGAGATTCCGTTTGTGTTGCGCTATGATCAAAAACAGGGGCGAAGCAAATTGCCGTTGATGAAAACTGTTTGGGCCACCTTTCGATTACTGGTTCAAGGGCGTCGGAAGAGATTGCCATGATCCGCTGGTTACCATTGCATTGGGTATTGGTGTTTTCTTTTCTGATTGCTCTGGGAGAGGGCTCGGCAGGGGCGGGCGAACCGTCTTCGGAGGAAACGGTCAATCTGGCCGAGTTTGGCACGCCGCTATCGGGCGAAAACTTGCTCGGCGTGGAATGGACAAATCCGCGCGATGTGCGGCGCGTGGCTGTTCAATTTGCGGAGGGGGCTCAAATCCCGCCGGCTGACTCGCTGCATCTTCAGTGGTGGGCGAGTGTCTGGCCTAACAATGGGACCGGGGGCTGGATGCGTCTGGACGACCCGTGGAACGGGGAATGGACCACGACGACTGCCCGTGCGGTGCGGGAGGAATCTGCGCCGATTCTGCGATTTGTTTTTCCGCCGTTGGATAAAACAGAATGGCGCGAGGCGCTTGCACCGTCGCAATATCCCGACGGGAAAGCCCCGACGTTCCGCCGGACGCTCAAAATCCGGGTAGTCTCCGAAAAGGAGGCTCTGCCGGCCGGCACCCGCCTGATGGTCGAGGGCAATTCTGTCTGGCGGGAAGATTCGTTCGACATTGAAATTCGCTTCCAGCAGGACGGAACGATGGCGGGGCGAATCGAGGTGCTCAACGGCGAGTTGCGGAGTCTGACGTCGCTGCCGCCGCCGCGCGGTGCCATGCTGCGCGGCACGTCCTGGCAGGCCGAGGGTGTGGCCGGGGCGTCTGCGGGTGTACGCGCCCGAATCCGGTATGCGCACAATCCGGACACCGATTCGAATGATTTGACGCGCGTGACGGTTCGGTTGGGACAAGGGTCGAGCGCCAACGGTTTTTCGTTTGTTCCGGAGGATGTGTTGCGCGAAGGCGCACTGCGCCTGCCGGATTTCGGCGTTCTTGTTTCTCCGACGGCGCGCGGCATTACCTTTCTCAATGATCCGGGAACATCAGGCCCGCGCTGGATGGACACGGTGCGACGGCGGATCCACGAGCGGCCCGAGGCGTCCTATGCGTCGGCGATGGGGGGACTGCCGCGACTGAGTCCGCCACCGTGGATTCCCATTGGAGTGCCTGCTGGGCGGCAGGAGATTTTCATCAGCCCCCATGGCGATTGGGCCATGTGGAATGCCAGTTTGCACACGGCGGCGACGGACACGCTGCGCATTCCCTACCGCCGCGGAAAACTCGAAGGCCTTCTGGATATGCGCGCCGTGCCCGCCTTCGATGGGAAAGACCGGCAGAACGCGGTGCGGAGTCTGGACGAGAATTGCCTGCCGATTGTGCATGTTCGCTGGCAGACCGGCCCGCTGTGGTTTCATCACACATTGGCGGCCACGGTGTTGATGGGCGAGATTGGCCAGGAGGCGAAGCGACGCGGAGACGAAACCGTTGTCTTGCTGTCCAAGATTGATATCACCAATCTGACTGATCGTTCCGAGACCGCTACGGTCAATCTGCGGTTTTCCGACCCGGCGCCAGTGACGCTGCGGGAGGATGGGACGATCGCGATTGTGCTGCCGTTTGCCGGCGAGGAGACCTCGCCCCAGCTGCGGGCCGTTCGCGGACAGGTCGGCCCCGGCCTCGATGGCTGGACAATTTTGCCTGCTACAACCGCAACGGTCTCGGCCGTACTGCGATGGCAGGGGGTTCTGAATGGCGGCCAAACGCGCTCGCTTTACTTCAAGATGCCGTTTGTGGATCTGCTCACGGAGGCTGAATACGCGCGCCTGCAGGAGATGCAATATGAGCAGGAAGTACCTAAAGTGCGGGAGTTCTGGCGGGGGCGGATTGCACGCGGGATGCAGATCCAGGTTCCCGAACCGGCGCTCAATCATTTTTACGCCGCCAGTCTCTGGCACGCGCTCATTTCGACGGATCGCGATCCTGAGACGGGCCTATACTATGCCAACGTGGGCACCGTGCGCTACAAGGTTTTCGCCAATGAGACGGTCATGATTGCTCGGGCGATGGATATGCGGGGCGAGTCGGGCGAAGCGGAGCGCTATCTCGAACCGATGCTGCGTTATCAGGGTGCCGAACCGCTGACGGGCCGGTTCTCGACGCGGGAAGGCGTGTTCCATAGTGCGGGTGCATATACGCACGGGAAATATGCGATGAATCATGGCTTTGTCCTGTGGGGGGCGGCGGATCACTATTTGTTTACGCGCGATCGGAAGTATCTCGAACGCATTGCGGACAAGTTAGTTCGTGCGTGCGATTTTCTGATTGCCGAACGCAAGGCCACCATGGGCGAAGTCGGCCAGCCGCGTTCGCCTGTGCATGGCTTGGCTCCGGCGTGTTCGCTCGAAGACGTCACGGAGTTTCAATACTGGTTTGCAACGAACGGTTATTTCTATCTGGGAATGAAACGCGCCGCCGAAGCGTTGGCCGACATCGGTCATCCCGAGGCGGCTCGGCTGGCGATCGAGGCCGAGGCTTTCGGACAGGATATTGATCTGGCGGTTCGGGAGGCCGCCACGCGGTCGGCCGTAGTGCGCCGCCGGGACGGGAGCTATATTCCGTATGTTCCGTCGCGGGTGTTCCACTGGCGGCACCTGACCGAAGGGTGGATTCGCGAGGCGTTGTATTGCGCGCTTCATCTGACCACAGCGGAGGTGCTTTTGCCGGATGATCCGCTGGCGACCTGGATGCTCGATGAGTTAGAGGATAACATATTCTTTTCCCGGCAGTCGGGTTTCGATGTGCGCGATGCGGAAAAGACATGGTTCGAGCACGGCGGCATGACGCTTCAGCCGTGTCTGCTGGATTTACCGACGGTGTATCTGGCGCGCGACGAAATTCCGGCGGCTTTGCGCGCTTTCTGGAACACGTATGCACTGTTGATTTATCCCGACGTCCAGTGTTTTGCCGAATGGGCGCGCGGGTTCGGTCAGGGTGCCGGCCCGGTCTATAAAACCTCGGACGAGTCGCGCTTTGTGATGTGGCTGCGGCATCTGCTGGTGTGGGAAAATGGCTCGGAGCTGTGGTTTGGGAGAGGCACCCCGCGTGCATGGCTGAAGGACGGCAACACGATTCGCATCGAGAGGGCAGCGACGTTTTTCGGGCCGGCGGGTCTGGTCATCCGCTCGCAGCTAAAGGAAGGCCGGATCGTGGCCACGGTTACGGTGCCCACACGGAGCGTGCCCAACGTGGTGTGGCTGCGGCTGCGGCATCCTGCGGGGCGGTGGCCGGCGAGGGTCTTGGTCAACGGCCGGTTGTGGGACGCCGAGCGAGTTGTCGGCGAGAACATACGACTTCTGCCGGGCGATGTGGATCCAAAGCAGCCGATCGACGTGGTGGCTGAATATTGACGCGGCCTCGGCGCGTTGCGCTGGACGTTGGAAAAGGGGCGGAACCTGCCGAGCGAAAAGCCAACCTGTCGGAGTTCAACCTTCTGTTTTTATTGGGGTGCAAGAGTCTTTCGGAAGACGCGGCGCGGCTGACGCGGCCTCGGTCGGCGGAGCGAAGCTGCTTGACCGGGTTCGCTGGACTTTGCGGGCGGGTCACGCCCTAAGGGGAGCGATCTTGAAACTCCGGCAGCGGACGCTGCCGTTGACCCGCGTCTGATCCTTCACGTCGTTTCAAAAAGGCAGTGTGCAAAAATCATTCTGAAATCCTAAGGACTGTGAGGGCAAGCGGGGCGTATTTGCTTGACAGACGGGGCGGGGCGGGAATTCATCCACGCATGAGCGGAGCGGCGCAGTTGGACAAGTCGCAGAACTCATCGCGGGTGCGAGGAGCGTTGCGTCTGTCGGTGGTGATTTGCACAAAAGACCGTCCGGAATCTCTTGCGCAAACGCTCGAAACGCTCTGGCGCCAGACCCGTCTCCCCGACGAACTTGTGATCATTGACGACGGCCGTCAGGCCCCCGAATTGGTTGGGGCGATGAGGGCCGCTGCGGAAATGCGGGGGGTGCGGTTTGGTTATTGCAACAAATGCGATTGTCCGGGTTTGGCCCGTTCGCGCAAAGCCGGGATTGCGCAGTCTTCCGGCGACATTCTTCTGTTTCTCGACGATGATGTGCTGCTGGACGCAAACTACGTAGCAGGGATTATGAGAGTGTACGAAAGCGATGCCGACCGCCGCGTCGGGGGCGTCGAAGGTGTGCTGGAGGGGCTTCGGTATGCGCGGCTGCAAATGCTCGTGCTACGGTTTTTCGGAATGGATTCGCCGCGGCGCGAAGGGCAGATTCTCAAAAATTTCATCGGCGTTCTCGTTCGCAACATTTCGGCGCCGACCGAGGTGCAGTGGCTCACGGGCTGCAATATGAGCTATCGGCGCGAGGCGCTCGAGGGAGTGGAGATTCCGACCGATCTGGAAGGTTGGAGCGCGGGCGAAGACCGCGCCATTTCGTGGCAGGTGGGGCGGCGCTGGCGGCTGGTGGCCACGCCCGAAGCGCGCCTGGTGCATCGGAAGGTACCGACGGCGCGGCTGAGCGCGCGGCAGACCGGTTTTCAGGAAGTCTATTACAACTATCTGCATTTTCGCCGCTTCATGCCGCAGGACTTTGCGCATCGTGCGGCATTCGGCTGGCTGGCCTTTGGGTACGTGGTCGTGAATGTGCTGCGGCGCGACTGGCAGCGCGCTGCCGGCAATCTGAGCGCAATCTGGAAGATGATCAAACCCGGGGAGAAATCATCGGAGGCATCCGACTGATCGAACCCATCCGTCGGGTAGGTGGAAGAAAACCGCCCCATGGTTCCCCCCTCGCCTATGAATATTGGCCTGGTCATAGATTACTACTGGCCGCACGCCGTGAGCGGTGCGGAGCGTTCGACGCAGGAACTGGCCCGGGGGCTTGCCGCGCGCGGCCACACCGTGACTGTCCTGACCCCCAATTACGGTGCGCCGTCGGAAGAAGAGGATGACGGCGTGGCGATTCGCCGGTATTGGTTTCCGCAGCGGGTCGAACCGGGCTGCATGGCGTCGGCTTTTTGGGCGAAAGAGCCGCTTTACTCCCGCATTTCGGCGTGGGCTATTGTCTCGATTGCGCGGCGCCGCGGCATCGAAATTCTCCATGCGCAAAACACTTATGTTCAAATCCCGACTTATCTGGCCGCACGGCGCCTCGGCCTCCCCTGCGCGGCCACGCTGCGCGACCTCAATTCGCTGTGCCCTATCGGCCATCTGCTGTCGGCGGCGTACGACCCGCAGCATCAATGTGTAAGAGACTACCGCCGCTGTGTGCGCGAATTCCTGGCGTGCTATCACGCCGACGCTTCGCGGGGTTTCCGGTGGCGGCTGCGGCTGGATGCGCTGTGGAAACGGCTCGATCTGGCGCGGCGCCAACGTGCGCTCCGCCGTTTTTCGAAAATCATTTTTGTCAGCCGCGGCCTGATGGACGAGTATTTGCGCCACGGGTTCCGGGCGCGGCAGGACCAGCTGGCCGTCGTGCATAATCTTCCGCCGCAAATTTCCGACTCGGAGCTCCGCGCCGCTCCCCTACCCCCGCCGGCCGAGTGGAACCTGCCCGAGTGCGCGCCCGTTATCGCCTATGTTGGCAAACTTTCGCTCGGCAAGGGGGCGCACATTTTGCTCGAGGCTATTCCGCGGGTGCTCGCGCGGCATGCCGACGCGGTGTTTGTATTTGCCGGCCGCCCGACCGCGCCGGTGAAAATCCCTCCTGGCATTCCGGCGCGCAACGTGCGGTTGCTCGGCCATGTGCCTGCTTCGGATGTCCAAGCCCTCCTGCGCCGGGCCGACCTGTTCATTTTGCCATCGATCTGGCCGGAGCCGTTGAGCAGCGCGGTGCTCGAAGCGCTGGCGTTTGGCGTGCCGGTCATCGGCACGGCGCGCGGCGGGACGCCGGAGCAAATTGTCGAGGGCGAAAACGGCTGGCTGGTCCCGCCGGCCAACGCCGGCGCCCTTGGCGATGCCATTGCAGCGGCGCTCGAGGATCCGGAGCGCCTGGCGCGCATGCGCCCGCGCTGCCGCTCGCTGCTGCGCAAACAGTTTGACGAGGAGCAGATCCTCGCAGCGATGGTTTCCATCTACGCGGCAGCGGTTCAATCAAGACAAGCACAGGGTGGTGCGGTGTGAGTCTGACGGAGTTGCTCAATGGGCTTTCGCGGGGGCTATTCGATCACCGCACCTATCGCCGGCGTGCGGTGGATCGTTGGCTGGTTCATCATCGCACTTTGCTTTCAGGCCGCGTGCTGGACATCGGAAGCAAAAAGGGGGCGGGCCGCGGTCTGTTTGGGCTTGACCGGCGCAGCGGCGACCGATGGACGGCGCTGGATCTGCGCGTCGAGGCTTCGCCCGACGTGGTTGGCCGGGGTGAAGCTTTGCCCTTTGGCGACGGGGTGTTCGATGCGGCGGTTTGCTCCGAAGTGATCGAGCATGTGGTGGATGCCGAATCGCTGCTGCGCGAAATTTATCGAGTGCTGCGGCCGGGCGGACGCCTCTTGCTCAGTTCGCCCTTTCTCTATCCCATACACGGCGACCCGCACGACTATCACCGTTTCACGGAAACACGGCTGCGGCAGATGTTGGGCAGATTTCGGAAGGTGCAGATCGAGCCGTCGGGTTATTTCGCTTCGGTGGTCGGCGATGTGGCCGTGCGGGCGTTGCATGGCACGTCGCGCCGGCGCTTTTATAAATATGTTTTCTATCCGCTGTTTCCCCTGATTCGCCTTTGCGTGTTGCTGGAAAGGCACCCGCTCGTTCGCGCGCTCTACGGCTGGGAAGGGACTGTGTCGGGGTATCTGATTCTAGCCGAAAAATAAAAGAGCACGCGGGTTTTCCTTGCACGCAGTGCGATGACTGCTCTTGATGCAGCGGGACGGCGGCATTTCGTTGAAGCGCATGGCGGAGCGCAGCCAGGAGCAGCGAGTCACCCGGGACAAGGTCGTCCCGCGCGGATGGCGTCGCAAGCAAAGCGCTGCTGTGGACGCGGTGCAGGCAGGTGCGATCGCCGGGAGGTGTCGAAAGAACAAATTGACTTTATCAGAGCTTCGGCAAAGAGAAAGGCGTTGAGTTTTAAAGGCTCTCATTTTTGCTTGAGTCAATTGAGTTGTTACTTGCAGATGCCCTGCGCCAGAACGCCCGACGGATTGATATCGGCAAATGCCTCGTTCAGCTACCCAGCGGAGCTGCGAGAGCGAGTCCGGTCTTATTACCAGAACTATTATCGCCGGTTTGGCATCCGCAACGTGGACGTTCATGTGGCAAAGCGTCTCATCGAGGAACAGGAAGAAAGCCGGCGGCTGGCGCTGCATGAGGAAATTCTCAACCGTCGGTTTTCGGGCTGCCGCACGTTGGTGGTTGGAATGGGCACGGGCGGCCTGGCGGTCTGCCTTTCTGCACTCGGAAACGAGTCGCATGGGATCGAGCCGAACAACACCGCGTTGCAGATTGCAGGGCAGAAAATGGAGTTCGTGGGTGGCCCAAAGTCGCGGCTGCTACGCGGAGTGGCTGAATATCTGCCTTATCGAGACGAGGTCTTCGATGTTGTCTTCTGCTACACCGTTCTGGAGCACGTTCGCGACGTTCGACAATCGCTGGAGGAGATGGTCCGCGTAATCAAGCCGGGCGGTGTGGTTATTATCAGCACTCCCGAGTATCGCTTCCCCCTGGAGCATCACTATAAAGTTCCGCTGCCGCTGAAGCCGTTCCCTCGGTGGTTTTCCGCAGCGGTCTTGCTTCTGGCAGGAAAACCGACAAGACCGCTGTTCGAGGAAATCACGTATGTCACATCAAAGCAAATTCAGCATATTTTAATGAATATGCCCAAGGTCCGTTTTCTGCGATCGTTTGCCCCGTATCCTGCTGAATGGCGTGATTTGCGCTGTAATCGCAGCCGGCGGGATCGGTTGTTTTCGGCTGTATTCCGTTTATGGTCAAAGCATTTCGAGATTTACCGAAATCAAGAATACTATATTTTGAAGAGTTTTCCTTACGGAAAGTAGATGCTGGGCCGGCAACTGCAATATGTATCTCGGGAAGGTCCGGCGCTGGCGGCCGGCGTGGCTGTCAGCAATCTGTTGGCTGTGCTGGTGCCGATTGCGTATAATGCATTTCGGAGCGTGGAGGGCTACGGCATTTACACGTTCATTATGTCGGTCCTGGCGGTGGCGGGCATGAGTTCGCTGTCGGGGATGAACTCGGCGATTTTGGTGGCGGCGGCGCAGGAGAAGTTTCATATTCTGCGAAGTGCGACACGCCGCCGCGTGCTCTTTAGTCTTGTCCTCGGCTGTCCCGGCCTTCTGGCGGCG
>JADFCW010000103.1 GCA_017161705.1 Candidatus Sumerlaeota bacterium
CCATCAATAGGTCATAGAACCGCTGCACGCGCCGTGCGAAAAGAACGTCCTCGACCGGCGGCGCGCTGATCCAGTCGTTCAATTCCTCGTTGTGCAGATACACGAGCAGGTCAATCGGTTTCTCCGCCCGCGCATACTGCACGATTGCCTTCTTCAAATACCAAATTTCCGGCATGCGTTCGAGCATCTTCGGATCGCGCAAATCTACCTCGTCCCAATGCCGGTTGACATCGTAGCCGTTGGCATTGAACCGCACGCCGCCGCGCACTACGCCGTCGGGATCGGCCATGGGGAGAAACGTGAAGACGACGCGCTCGCGCAGCTGCCGGGCCTCCGGCGCGTCGGAGAGAATGAAACGGAGCGCGCCCTCGCAGGCAAACGATCCGCCGGTTTCCCACGAGTGCTGCCGGGCCATCAGCCACACGGATTTCTTCGCCGCGTCCGGGCGCGAAAAATCCGTCACGGTCAGAAGCAGCAGGTCGCGCCCGCCGGCCGATTTGCCGATGACTTCGGTGCGCAGATGAGGGTTGCCGCGCAGGGAGTCGAGCAGGCGGTCGAGGTCGTGCGTCGTGTAGGGCTGAATGTGCGCAATCCAGATACTATCCCGCGCGGGACGTACCCGCAGGATCAGCCGCGAGTTTTCCTTGTCCCACTCGCTGCTTTCGAAGTGCTGCCACGTTCGGTTGTCATAGCTGAAAACGGGAAGCGTGCCTTCGCGGACGGCAATGGCGCCGGGCCGGTTGTTGTATTCGCCGACCAGGTCGGTGAGTTCGAGCGTGATCTGGCGGTCGCGCACATTGTCCATGCGGAAGTAATACCAGCTGGCTTGTCGGTTGCGTCCCATGAAGTTGTATTCGCCGCGAACGGCGCAGCGAAAATGCGTTTCGCCGAGCACTTCGATCTTGCCCAGACTGCCGCTTTCGAAGTTCGTGTTGAAGGTGATCGGCGATGAGGTCGGTGCTTCACCCGCCCGCACGGCAGCGCCGAGTCCCGTCATGCTGCAGAGAATTGCCAAAACTGTTCTGCGCCTCATCTTCTTTCCTCCCAAAACGGCCTGCAACACCGGCCGCAGAATTCGGGAAGCAAGTAACCTCGCGGCGACTTGCCCGCTCAAACCAGCGTCCGCGTGATATACAGAAACCAGCTCGACAGGATGAAGTCGAATAGAAGAATCAGGATCAGCGTGGCGACGACCGACGTGGTTGTGGCCTGGCCGACTCCTTCGGCCCCGCCGCGCGTGCGAAAGCCGAAATAGCAACCTACAATCCCTACGACCGCGCCAAACACGACCGTCTTCAAAATCCCGCTGTATAAATCGCTGAACCGAAGAAAATGCTGGGTATTGATCCAATACAACTTCGCCGGGATATTCAGCGCCGACACCCCAACCAGAAATCCGCCAAACGCGCCCACTACATTCGCATAGATCGTGATTACGGGCAACATGACCGTCGTGGCGGCGACGCGCGGAGCCACCAGATATTTGGTCGGGTTCACCGCCAGCGCCTGCATCGCGTCAATCTGCTCGGTGATTTTCATGGTGCCCAATTCGGCGGCCATGGAAGCGGCCACGCGCGCTCCGACCACGACGGCGGTGAACACGGGGATCATCTCCCGCGTCAGCGCGATGATCACGATCCCCGCCGCATACAACTTTGCGCCAAAGCGCTGCAATTGATAGCCGGTGTTCAGCACCATCACCATGCCGACAAACATCGCCGTCAGGCTGGCGATCGGCAGCGACCGCACGCCCACCAGCCACATCTGCTTCACGGTGTCGCTCCGGCGAAACGGCGGCAGAACAATCGCCACGAAGGCATGCCAGACAAACAGCATGAACCGGCCTGTCTCTTCCAGCACTGTCAGGATGCCCGATCCCATGCGCCCGATCATTTCGTGCCGTCCCGTTCCGTTCGATAGGTCGCCAGGCTTTCGTCCAAAGGCCGCGCGGCAAAGCCAAACTGCCGTTCCACACTGTCAGGCGCACACACGTTGTCCACGCGGCACAGCGCCACCTGCTCGCGCGTGACCGGCGGCGCCTCGCGCGTCCATTCATACCACCGCGCCGCAAGCGCCGCCAGCCACAGCGGCAACGATCGAATCGGCACATGTTGTCCGATCGCCTGCCCTAATCGTCGGACAAATTCGCGGAAGGCTAGCGGCTCCGGGCCGCCCAACTCATACACCGCCACGTTGCGGTTCTCCCGCTCCGCCGCCTTGATCATACACTCGACCAGATCGCGCACGTCAATCGGTTGGATTCGATTGCTGCCGTGGCCGAGCACCACCGCCCGTCCGCGCTCGCGCATCATCCGGATGTAGCGCATGACCAGCTTGCTGTCGCGCGGCCCGACCGACCGGCCCACAATCAGGCTGGGCCGCACCAGTGCGCCGGCCAGACCCGACTGCAAGACCTCGCGTTCCGCTTCCCATTTGGTTCTGTGATAAATGTTGTTCGCGCGCGAACTCGTTCCGAGGGCCGTCAGGAACACCACGCGCTCGACCCTTTCCTTCCGCGCCGCGGCGACCAGCCGTGCCGTCACCTCGCGATGACGCCACTCAAAAGGGTCTTTGCGCAAGCGCTGGATCGAGCCGATCAAGTGGAACCAGATGTCGCAGCCGCGAAACGCTTCGCGCACTTCCCCGCCGCGTGCATAGTCCACGATGTGCGTCGCGGCGCCGCGCGAGTGGATAAACTCGCGCGCATCCGCAAGTGTCGTCGGGCGCGCCACCACCACCATCTCCACCGACCGGTGCGCCAGCGCGTCCACCAAATGACATCCCACGTAACCCGTTGCGCCTGTCAGAATGGCTCGTTTCATCGGAGCGCCCAACCGCCCGGGTCAAATTGCGGCCAACACCCCGCGCACATAGCCGACCGACTCGGCCAGGCCGGCCAGCGGATCGTTTTCGTCTTTCTCATACTCGAACGACGCCACGCCGGAAAAGCCGATTTTCACCAGCGTGCGGCACAGCGCTACGATGTCAATCGCCCCGCGCCCCACCTCGGTCTCTTTGGCTTTTTCCGTCGGCTCCGTCACATCCTTGATGTGCAAATCGAGCAGCCGGTCGGCAAACCGCTCGGCATCGCGAACGGGGTCGGCGCCGATTCGGAACGTGTGACCGACGTCCATGCATAGGCCGATCCGCTTGTCGAGCTCCTTAATTTTCTCATAAGCACTCTGCGGCGTGGGATAGACCTTGTCGCCCGGACCGTGATTGTGAATCGCCACTTTGATGTCGGTCTGCCGGACCTTGTCGTTGACAAGCGGGAGAAGCTCCGGGGCAGGCTTGGCCACGATCACGCGCATGCCCGCGGCTTTCGCATATGCGAACGCCTGCTCGACCTCCGGCGCCTTGTTCATGGTGATCACGCCGCCGCCGTAAGGCTTCAGGCCCGCCGCTTTCATCTTTGCAATGGCGGCCGCGATCTCGTCGGGCGTGGATTCCAACGGCAGATGGAACGACTTGATGCAGACATACTCGAATCCGACTCGCCGGGCCATCGCAATCATCTCGTCGGTCTTGAATTTGCGGCACGTGTAAGAGGCGAGCCCCAGCGAAAAGGGGATGGCCTTGAGCGGCTTGAGGGGCGGCGCCGCGCTTTCGGCGGCTTGGGTCGTTCCGCTCGATGGTAATGCCGCTGCCGCTGCGGTTGCTGTCCCTGCGGCGAGCGTGTTCAAAAACCTGCGTCGTGGGACCTGTTCCATGCTTCACTCTCCTGAAGGCGATGATGATACTGAGCGACCGGGGAAACTGCTTTCGGCCGCTTCAGCGATACCATTCCCAGCGTCCGGCGCTTGTGGGCGGCGGTTGATTCAGTGCACGAGGCGTCGGCGTCGAAAAGAACACAAAGGGCGCAGCAGCCCCATCGGGCATCCGGCCCTGCGAAACATTGGCCGTCTGCCGGCCATAGGTGATCCGGTCAATGAGCGCCGCATCCGACTTTTCGTGGAGGGCGATCGTTTCGCTCGTGTCGTTCAGTTTGAAATTCACGTGCGTAGGACCTTGTCCAACATCGTCATCCGCCCAGAAGAACGCCACGCCTTTGGGGCCGATGACATTCGCCGGCGGAATGGTGAACTTCGTCGGTTGCGCCGTTTTATCGGTCAGGTAATAGCCCCCGAGATCAATCGGGATATCGCTGCTGTTGTAAATCTCGAACCAGTCTTCGCGTTTGCCGGTCTCGTCCTTGATCCCCGTTGTGTTGCTGGTCAGCCATTCGTTGATAAACAGAATGCCGGCCAGGCGCGCGGGCGGCGGCGTGTAGCCGCCCAGGGCGTTCGAGGCCCGCGGCGTGGACTTCTTGAACGGCCCCCACAGGTGATACCCGTCAATGCGCCGCCCGTAAGACACATTGGCCGCCTGCTGGCCGAACCGAATCACATCCACGGTGGTCGCTCCGTCGGCCGCATAGAGCGCAATGACCTCGCCGTTTTCGCCGTTCAGGCGGAAATTGGCATGAAGCGGTCGCGACGGATTTGTCGGGCTGGTCCCGTTCGCCCAGATCAACAGATGCCCGTAGCCGGCGATGGCAACGCCGGCGGGAATTCGCCACTTGCGCGGCTCCGACGTGACGTCCGTCATATAGTAACCGCTGAGGTCCACCGGCGTGGGTGCGCCGTTATACAACTCGATCCAGTCGGAAAACCGCCCCGTCTCGTCCGTAATCGTGACGGTGTTGACCGCCATAAATTCATTGATGAGCACGAGCGCCGGCGCGCGGCCGACCGCGCCCAGCAGGAGCGCCGCCAGCGCGGCGTACCGTATGGTTTTTGTGCCCATTGATTTCAATATGCACAAAATCATCGTTGCCTTCCCTTCTTTCAATCTCCTGTTGGATTTCTACGCCATGCTGCGGGATTCGACAAGCATTTTTGCGGCGCGCCAGCCGGAAAACCGAACGACATGCGACGGCTGCGGTTGCAAGGGAACGCCGCCGGTCTTTCTTTCATTTTTTCTCTACTCGGCGGCGGCAATCAGCGCTTCCAGGGTCTCGGGATCACCCAGCGAAACCACATGAATGTCGCGCCGGAACCACCGGCAAAGCCGCGACAGTGTTTGGCCTATGCCCATCTCGACGTAGGTTGCCGCGCCTAGCTGCTCCATCTGCTCCATTGCCCCCACGAAGTCTATGGGCGCGAGCAGATGCGTTCGCCACAACCGCTCCACGGCGCTGACGGTTCGAACCCGCTCGCCCGTACTCGGATGAAGCAGCCTGCGCCGAGGGACGTGGCAATGCATGCCGGCAACCAGATCGGCGCACCGCTCGCCCAAAGACGTCATCAGGAGGCAGTGAAGCGGCAGGCGGCTGGGAATGAACGTCAAGCCCCAGGGCAGGCGCTTGCGCAACTCGTCCGCCAGGACAGCGATGGATGCAGTTGTTCCCGAAACGACAACCTGGCGCCGCGAATTGATAATGGCCGGAAAGGCTGTTTGCGGCTCGGTATATTCGGCGCAGAGGGCCTGAATTTCCTCGGGCGAAAATCCGGTCACGGCCAGCATGGCCCCTTCGGGCGCGCCGGCCGGCTCGGCCAGGAACCGCGCCGTCCGCTCGACCACCTCGAGGGCATCGGTCGCAGGCACCGCGCCCGAGGCCGCCAGCGCCGCGTGCAAACCGAGGCTGTGTCCGAACACCACATCGGGCACCACACCCTTCTCGGCCAGCCATTGGGTCAGCGCCCAGCTGAACGCGACGACGCCGACGTGCGCGATGCACAAGTCCTCGGCGGTTTTGGGATGGAGCGGCCAGCTTTGCGCAGCGGCGCGCTTGCGCCGGCTGTCCCACCGCAGAGCGTCCAGGGCTTCGTCATGAAAAGCCCGAAGGCGCGGGAAGCGTCCGAAAAACTCCTCCGGCGTCGCGCAGGGTTCAAGCGGCTGCGGGGGATACAGGAAGGCGATGGGAGGGTTCAATTCCATGAGGCTCAAACCGGCCTGTCGCCGCCGCACACGCCTTTTAGCAGCGTCAGGGCATAGATGGTCTTGCCCGTTGCGCGGTATTTGATTTCAAAGTTGGTCTGCATTTCGCGCGGCAACGCCGCGGCATCCAATGTCCCTTTGTCCCGAATGGCAAGCGCTGTTTCGGTTTCAAACAGCCGGACCATATCGGCAAAATACCACTCCACGTCGGTGCGGATATGAATCAGTCCGCCGAGGGCAGTTTTGCGTTCGAGCAGTTGGACAAACGGCGGCTGAAACAAGCGGCGTTTGGCATGGCGGCGTTTGGGCCACGGGTCGGAAAAGTAGATGTGAAACACGGCAACGGATTCGTCCGGAACAAACGTTTCCAGAAAATAGACCGCGTCAGTGCGAACGACCCGGATGTTGGTCTGGCGGTCGCGCGCGATTCGCTGCGCTGCCAGACGCAAATATTTGTTAGCGCGCTCGATCCCGATGAAATTCCGCTCGGGCGACAGGGCCGCCAGCCGCCGCAAAAGCGTTCCCTTGCCCATGCCGATTTCGATTTCAACCGGGCCGCTGTTGCCGAATACCGCCGGCCATGATAGCGGGGCCTGGGATTCGTCCAACACCAGCATGGCCTCGACGGGTTCCATGACCATGTTTCCGATGCGACCTGATAGGCTTGAAGAGCGGCTCGCTCCTAGGCAGAGGTCTTTTTCCAACTTCCAACCTCCAACCTTTTGCTCTTCGCCTTTGACCTCTCGCCGCTTTCTCTGCGGGCAAAGGCGAGGTCAGTCTTTCGCGCGGGTTTTTTTGGCAGAAACTTCTTTCTTTTCTTTCTTTTCGGCGGGTTTTTCCGGAGCCGATTCCGCTTCCTCGGCCTTCTTTTCAGCCTTGGCTTCCGTTCCTGCGGTGCCGCTCTTTTTGTAGTCGGTGATGTAGAACCCGGAGCCTTTGAAAATCAGCCCGGCGCCGGGACTGATCAGGCGCGAGACCGTTCCTTTCGCTCCGCACAATTGACACGTTTTCAGAGGAGCATCGCTGATGCGTTGGAAGGCTTCGAACATTTCGCCACACTTGCTGCATTCGTATTCGTAGGTTGGCATGATAGACACTTCACCTCGATCCGTGTAAAAGATAAACCGCCACCGCGTGAGAATACCCCTGTTGTTTTCGGCTTGCAAAAGCCGGAACTGCGCGGTTTGGCATTTCGCCCATCAACGCAATCAGAATCTTATGTGGCGGCTGGATGAGTGTCAACAGGTCGTTCAGAGCCATTCCCGCCGGCTGCACATGGAACCGCGTCCCGTCCAGTCGGCCACGCTGGAATTGCGCCGGTGGAATTCGCTCGAAAAACGCGACAAAGATCTCGCCGGGCGCGATAATCTCCGGCGGCAGACTCAGTCCCCCCACCGCCTCGGATATCCAGATCGGATCGGCTTGTTCGCGGGCTGCGCTCCAGCGAATCGCCTCGCCGATACCGGCCTGCCAGGCAGCTTGGCTGATGTTCGGATAGATGAAGAAAAACACGTACACAAACCAGGCGAGGCAAAGGCCTTCCCATCCGGCGGCGAGACCGATCAGCCATTTTCGATTCCGCGGGGAAACGCTCCGCGCAAGTTCGGCGACGCCAATGGCTGCGGCTAAAGCGAAGGCTGGAACACCGGCCAGACTGCGCAAGGCATGAGGAATGCCCTCGCGCGTCATGGAAGAAGCAACAGGGCTGATGAACAGCCAGCCGAGAACGAGCGCGGCGGCGGCATCGCGGCGGCGGAACAGAAAGATCAGGCCAAGGAGAAAAAAAGGCGCTTCCGCCGTGTGGAGAATTCCCGTCAAACCCGTCGAGTGCCGCAATTCGCGATCGCCGTGCAGTACGAGATAGCCCGGGCTGAAGTGCCGCGCGTAGTTCATCAGAAACTGCCCGACCACCTGCGCCGGAGTCATTCCCGGCTGGGCGATCGAAATGCGGCGGAAACGCGCCATCGCCGCGTCAGTTTGGCTCAGAACAAAGTGGAGCGTAGGAGCGACGAGGAGCGCGAGAATCACTGCAGAGACTGCTGTCCACTTCCAGTGGACGCGCAATTCGCGCCACGCGATCCATGCCAGAAGCACCAAAAACAGCGGCGCCAGCGCCCGCCCTACGTCGTAGGCATATGTGGAGAGCGCAATTGCCGCCGCTGCAATCGGCAGGCCCCATCGCCGCCCCTGGCGAAATCGCACCACGCCCCACGCCGCGACTGTGAACAGAAGCGGCATGAAAATGCCCTGCTGCGCCCACCGGCTGAATTGAATATGCCACGGGGAGACGGCCAGAATCCCCGCCGCCGCAAGCGCCGCCGCCGGATCGAACAACGCCCTCGCCAGCCAAAACAGCACAAAGACCGTGAGGACACCAACCAGCGCAGCCGTCAGCCGGGTTGTCCAGACTTCCAGCCCTGCCAGCCATACCCACGGAACCGTGGCATACTGATAAATGGCCGAGGTGTGGGCGCCAAAGACATTGATAAATAGCGGCAGGCGGCGGCCTTCGTAGTCGCGGCCGGTTTCAGCCAGACACCACGCGTTATAGCCTTTCTCCGCCTCGTCGCGGAAAAGCCCCGGCGGTGAGTATTCGAGAGCCGTCAGGCGAAGAGCGGCCGCCGCCACGACGATGACCGCAAGAATTAGGCATTCGCTTTGGCGGGACATTGGAGGTTCTGTGTCAGTCGGACGGATCGGAGCTGTCAGACCACTTTCCGTTTCTTATTTCGCTTCCGGAATCTTGTGCAGGGATTTGCCCTCTTGCGGAACAAACCACGCCGGCGGGGTGTAGTCGCACGTCGGGGGCTTGCCGACAGTGAACACATCGCCGTAGGAACCACCTGCCGGACAGCGCGGAGTTTGTTTCAAATAGAGGTTGGGGCCGACCAGTTCCTTCAGGGTCACCGTAGCCCCCTCGGATTTGTCATGGTCAATCGCCCATTGCTCCACGGCATTTTGGATGTGAACGAGGTTTTCTTGACACGCCGCGGCCCGCGAGGCTTCCCGTGCCCGCATGAAATTGGGAATTGCCACTGTGGCCATAATGCCGGCTGCTGTCGGCATGGTGAACGAGATCCCGCCTTCGGTGTAGCTTTGAATTTCAATCCCGTCGGGCAGGCTTCGCATGCGGCTGACGCACGGCTTTTCGTGGTCAAGCAGCACCTGGAAGTTGGGCAGGTCGGCGCCGGTGAAGTCGGTTCCCAGCAGCTCGTTGATTTCGGGCAGGAGCAATGGCATCATCATTGCAGATAAGGCAACAATTTCCCTGGCGGTTTTGGTGTAGCTTTCGGCCCAGCCCGCGGCGCCGACACGTTCCATCGCCTGAATATACTCTGGATGCACGGCCAGGGACCGGCCGCTTTTGTACGTCTGCGCGGTTCGAATAAAGCCGGTTTGCTGTGTGGCAAGAACCACAAAATCGCCGAGGCGGCCGTAAGCCAGCTGAAAGGGCATCGGTGTTTGCGGGATCATAAAATATTTATATGGCAGGCCCGAGGCCGAGGCGGTTGTAGCCTGGATATTTTGGGCCGCCAGCAAACGGTCCACCGTTCGGATCAGGAGCGGCGGATCGGGGCTTTCGACAAGGATCTGCAACTGCGGAATCAGCGCCGGATCGCCGCCCGAATAGAAAACAATCTCGCGGCCGATCATCCGCGGCAGGTCTTTTTCCAAATCCAACCCGGCCGCCTCTCGAACGCTGGCCATTGCCTTTTGCCAGCCCGGCTCTGTTGTGATCTCGACGGCAATCAGCATCGAGCAAAGGCTCGCAAGGATTTTGTCGAGGCCGGCTGTGCGAAACGATACATACCCGGTGGCATCGGCCGGCACCAGCCGAACGGCCTTCGACGGTGCATTCTCGCCCATCCACTCCAGAATCCCGCTGCGCGGTCCCTCTGCGCGCAAACGAACAGTGGTAAGAAATCCCTTCCCCTGAATAACCGACGACAAACACAGCGAGGTCAGGCCGCCGACGCCCGCCGTATCGAGCGCCCGTCGCCTGCGCTCGGCCTCCGGCGCGGTTTCGCACGCCTGCCCGATGAGCCCTTCCAGATTGACCCATGCGTGAAAGAATCCCTTTGGGTTGCAGTCCTGTTGAAACGCTGCAAAGGCCGCGCTGCCGGCCAGAGGCGAGCGCCCCGCCCGAACGTGTGCGGCAATCTCGCCGGCGAACGACTCCGTATCGGCCAGAATCAGCACGCCCCCTTCCCAACGCTGCACCGGGCCTGTCCCTTCGGGGATTTTGCCCGTAAAAGTCTTCACGAACGATTCCACCTGGGCGCGATTGCTGGAAGGGCGAATCAGAAGCGCCGTATGGATCTGGGGTTGCGGGCGCCTTTCGCTGCCGCTTGCGGGCGCCGGACTGAGTGCCAGAACAAACAGCAGGTCGCCATGGATGAGACCGTCGGCTTCGTCCAGAGAGACACCCGTTTTCTCGGCGATCACCCTTTTGATTTTCGGCCAGCCCTGTTCGCGGAAGGGCTGAAGATTGGCGTCCATCCATAGTTCGTAAAAGGCGGTGTTCTTCAGATCGGCGCGCCAGCGATCGAGGTCGGTGAATGCTGCGGCGAGGACGGTGCCTTCGGGCAGCGCGTTGAATATCGGCGGCGTCTTTGGCGCGGGCGCTTCGCCGCCGACTGCAAGCGAGACGAAAATCGCCAGAGCCGCGGCGGCGACGCCCGGGATACCGCGTTTGCCAAAGGATTGAGCCATCATGGGAATGTCCCTTCCCTATCCGAACGGATGTTTGGTGTAACGGCCCGTGCGCGGGTCGAAGTAGTAGCGTGCACGCTCATAGGCGCGCGAGGGTTTTTGCGGCGGACGAACCCCCGACACCAATACAAACCCAAATCCGGCCAGAAACCCGCCCACGTGCGCCCACCATGCCACGCCGCCCGAAAGCATGCCGCTTCCGAGCGTAGCCACACCGCTGAACACTTGAATCAGGAACCAATAGAACAGAAACAAAAAAGCGGGCACCGACCAAAAATCCACAATGAATAGAATCCACACCAGCATCAGCACGCGCGCGCGCGGATAGAGAATCATATAAGCGCCCATAACACCGGCCACAGCCCCGCTGGCGCCGATGGTCACCACCGGCGAGAGCGGCGCCGACAGAAGATGAAACAGACTCGAGGCCGCGCCGCAAGCCACATAGAAGAGAAGAAATCCAAAATGGCCAAGGCAGTCCTCCACATTGTCGCCGAAAATCCACAACATCCACATGTTGCCGACCACGTGCACAACGCCGCCGTGTAAAAACATGCACGACAGCACTGGCATCAGGCTGTCGGCGAGGCTGTAGTGGGACGGCACGAGCGCACCGAACTTGCGCCAGTAGTAGGCCGACACAATATCCGGACGGAAAATCTTGGCCGGGATCAACCCATACCGGAAGAAGAACGCCTCCAACTCCCGCTCGGACATCATCGCGCACATCCCAAAGACCGCCAGATTGGCAAGGATGAGCACCACCGTCACGATGGGCGTGCGCCGGGCCACTATGTTGTCGCGAATTGGAAACATGCAGAGGCTGAGCCGTTCGATCTACAGACGGACAGATTGTGACCGCCGGTTTGGCGCGGCGCAAGTTCAGAATGGACGAAAGGTCAGGAAATTGCCATGGCAAAAATCTCATTGGCCGATCTGTCGCCTAATTTTGCGCCACGCCGGCTCAGCTTTTCCGCGAAGAATTTTGTGGACTCTCCGAACGTCGGGTTGCACAATAACGGTTGTTTGCAAATTCATCTGTCGTAAGAGGAAGATGCATTATGGATGTAATGAAACGACAACGGAATCCGATGTGCACCCTGGTGCAGGATGCACGGGCGTCCTTTCAGCCAACGCTCGGGGGGCGGCCCAGAGCCACACGCAACCTCTTTGCCGTGGTGTTAGGCATCGCGCTCGTATGCGGCATCGCCGATTATGCCTGCGCGGCCCAGCCGCCCGTGCAAGGCTTTGCCGTGCAGCGCGTGATCGAGAAAATAGACCGCGGCGTGAACGCGATCCCCGCCGGCGAAAGCAAGGTGTATGTCAGCTGGCGATTGCTGAATACGGACCCGAAGGATGTCGGGTTCCACGTGTATCGGCGGGCAGCCGGCGAGGGGAAGGCCGTCCGCCTGACGCAGGAGCCCATCACCCGGACAACTGATTTTGTGGATGCCAAAGCACCTCGCGCCCGGTGCGAGTATCAAGTGGCGGCAGTGGTCGGCGGCAAAGAACAGCCCCTTTCGCGCCCGGCGGTGGTGGACCCATCGGTTCCATTTCCGGGTTATCGTGTCATCAGGATCGAAGGCAACCAGACCTTCCAGAAGCTCGGGATTGCGGATTTGGACGGCGACGGGCGCTACGACTACGTCATCAAGACGCCCAACGCCAATGTGGATCCTTATGAAAACTATTGGAAGAAATCGCCCGGGACGTACAAGATCGAGGCCTATAATGCGGACGGAAAACTCCTTTGGCGCTACGATTTGGGTTGGGCCATCGAGCAGGGCATCTGGTATTCGCCCTATGTCGTGTATGACTTCGACGGCGACGGCAAGGCGGAGGTGGCGCTGAAAACCGGCGAGGGCGATCCGCGGGATGCCGACGGGCGCGTCCAGACCGGCCCCGAATATCTGACGATCCTCGATGGTCTGACGGGCAAGCCTCGGGTGCAGATTGACTGGCCGAGCCGGGAGGGTTTTGAAAAATACAACTACTATTGCCGCAACCAGATGGCCGTGGCTTATTTGGACGGCAAGACCCCGGCGCTTCTGGTGCAGCGCGGCACCTATACCCTCATCAAGCTCTATGCCTATGAATTCCACGACGGCAAACTGCGCGAACTGTGGCGTTGGTTCAGCACCGACGAAACGCCCAACTGGAATGGCCAGGGTGCGCATTGCCTGCGAGCCGCCGATATTGACGGCGACGGGCGCGACGAGGTGGTGCTCGGCTCTGGTGTCGTTGACGACAACGGCAAGGGGCTGTGGTGCACGCGGCTGGGCCATCCCGATCATGTGTATATCGGCGACCTGGACCCCCAGCGGCCGGGAGTGGAGATTTACTACGGGCTCGAGCGGGCGCAGAAAACCGGCAACGGCATGTGTATGGTGGATGGGGCGACGGGTGAGATTCTCTGGGGCATTCAGAAGCCCACACGCCACGTTCACGGCCAGGGGCTTGTTGCCGACATTGATGCCCGCTTTCCCGGCTGCGAAACTTACTCGGCCGACACGGATGCGAAAAAGAACTTTGCCTGGTCGCTGCTTCACGACTGCAAGGGCAATGTGATCAGCGAGGCGAATCTCGGCGGATTCAATCCGCGCGCGGCCTACTGGGATGGCGACACGCAGCGGACACTGATCGCCGGCCGCCGCGACGGGCGACTCCCCAACGATCCGAAACTGTCGCTCAAACCGCCGGTGCGTGTCGAGGGCGATATCGTCGGCGTAGCCGACATTCTCGGCGACTGGCGCGAAGAGATCGTTACCACGCTGCCCGGCGAGATGCGCATTTACATGACCGCCATTCCGGCCAAAGACCGCAGGGTGTGCCTCATGCAGGACCCGTTCTACCGCGCCGACATCTCGACGGCTTCGCAGGGCTACTATCAGATTCCCACGCCCAGGGTGCTGCCGGGATTTGAGAAGTAGATGGCAATCACGCCGGATGCCTGCCCTGCAGGGTTGGCGGCGATTCATGAAAATGCGGAGTTGACTTTTCGAATCCCCTCGTTTTACTCAGGTGTTGAGTGTGGCGCCCGCGCTGCCGCTTTGCTGGAATCGTCGGTGGTGGAAGAAAAAGTTTGTTTGGTCGGAAAGGATCATGTTTGGCGGGTTCAAAGACCTTGGAGGGAATAGCGGCAGCAGGGCCGCCGCACTCCAAGGCAAAACCCATATGCGAGGTCCCGCTTCTGCAGGGATCTGCTTAATCCCAAGCACTGAGGAGGTTTGGCGATGATCCGTCTGGCGTATTCCGTAGGTTGTATGAAATCTGTGCTGCTTGTGCTGGCGCTGATAACGCTGGGCATGACGCTGCCCGTCTCGGCCGCCGCACCGCCGCCCAACATTGTCATTTTTCTCGTGGACGATATGGGAATGATGGACACCTCGGTGCCGTTCCTGACCGATGAAAGCGGAAGACCTAAACGCTATCCGCTCAACGAGTATTATCGGACGCCCAGCATGGAACGGCTGGCGGCCCGCGGGATTCGCTTCAACAATTTTTATGCCATGAGCGTCTGCTCGCCCACGCGCATTTCCATCCTGACCGGACAAAACGCCGCCCGCCACCGCACCACAAACTGGATCAATCCCGACAAGAATAACGGCGGCCCTAATTCTCCGCCGCAGTGGAATTGGCGCGGGTTGAAGAAGGGCGACATCACGCTGCCTGCCCTCCTGCGGGCCAACGGATACCGCACGATTCATGTCGGCAAGGGTCATTTCGGCCCGCGCGACTCTGAAGGCGCCGACCCTAGAAATCTCGGTTTCGACATCAACGTCGCCGGCTGCTCGATCGGCGCCCCCGCCAGCTATTATGGCGAGAAAAACTACGGCAACAACGGCAACAAAGCCAAAAAGACTCCCGGCAATGCCGTGCCGGGTCTGGAGAAATATCATGGAACCAACACGTTTCTGACCGAGGCGCTGACTATCGAAGCAAAGCGCCATGTGGCCGACGCCGTGAAGGACGGCAAACCGTTCTTCCTCCATTTCGCCCACTATGCGGTCCATGCGCCATTCAACTCGGACCCGCGTTTCGCAGCGCACTATCAGGATTCGGGCACTAGCCCCCCCGCGCAGGCCTATGCCACGCTCATCGAGGGTATAGATAAATCGCTCGGGGATATTCTCGATCACCTCGAGACGCTCGGCGTCGCCGAGAACACGCTCGTTTTCTTTCTCGGCGACAACGGCTCCGACGCGCCGCTGGGCCATCAGCATGACGTAGCCTGCGCCGCGCCTCTGCGCGGCAAGAAAGGGGCCCATTACGAGGGCGGTATGCGTGTGCCGTTCATTGCCGCGTGGCTAAAGCCCGACCCGAACAACCCCTATCAGAAGCGGCTTCCGATTCCCGCCGGCGCAATTCAAAGCCAGCTGGCCGCCGTCTATGACCTGTTCCCCACCATTCTCGCCCTGACCGATACGGAAATGCCCAAAAACCATGTCATTGACGCGGCGCGGCTGGACACCCTGCTGGCCGGCAAGCCCGACCCCAGCCGCGAGGAGGTCTTCCTGATGCACTATCCGCATTCGCCGCACCGGACCGATCATTTCACCGTCTATCGTCGCGGCGAATGGAAGGTCATCTATCATTACTTCCCGTCGGAAGTGTCGGGAAACTCGCACTATCAGTTGTTCAACCTTGCGAAGGATCCGTTCGAGCAAAAGAACCTTGCGACCAGCGAACCTGAGCAACTGCGCCGCATGATGCAGGGTCTTATCGAGGCGTTGGAAAAGCAAAACGCCGTGTATCCAGTGGACAAGGACGGCGTCACACCGCTGAAGCCGAAGATGCCGTGACAGCCTCGCGGAGTCCTTCCGTTTCTTTTGGGTGGAAACGGCGTGTAGGTGAAAACGGGTTTCGGATGTATGTTTCGCCCGCTTCAGGGCAGCCGTTTGGCATGGGGCGGACGTAAAAGCACCGCCCCGGTGAGACGGATATAAACGCGACAAACTGAAGTTTGAATTGCAGGCAAAAGGATACGCGGTAAACCTGAGTGCAAGCGCTATGGGTTGAAACCGCAAAACTCCTCTACAGTTCCACTTTCTACATTTCTCTTACGCGGAACTGTCGCCGCAGGACCTTTCGCCGGCTGTCTTTCTCGACCACAATCTCGAGGGTATCCCGCTTGACCGACGGCGAGACGCGTGCGGCAAACCGGCCATCGGCGGCCACCGTTACATTTTGCCCGCCGACCTTTACGCTTGCGCCTTTTTCGACCACTCCATAGACCTCGACGGAAATTGGGCCGGGAACCAATTCGGTTTCAGCCGCCGGCGCCGTGGCCGCGACACACAACGGCGGGGTCTCGGCGGCTGCAAGTTCTTCGAGCAACATCTGCTTGGCGGCGCGAAAAGCCGCCGGGTCTTTTTCGTAGTCGCAGAAGCCCGGAATGATTCGGCGGCAGATCTCGTCGCTGCGCTGCCGGGCGTCCATCGCCCCCGACGCGCCGCCCAGCCGTTCGAGTACGCGGCGCGTTTTGTCGGCCAGGAGCCAAAACTCCTCATAGTCCTGGAGCCCCTCGCGCATCATTTCCCAGCGAATCGAATCCATAGGGCCGTCTTTCCCCGGATAGACAATAAAGCAATCGCCCGGCGGCAGGCGGTCGGACCCGACCACCTGAAAGGGATCGTCGCGCCACGCATTCCAACCCCAGTGGAGATAGCCGTCCAGACGCTGGCCCCAATTGATCCAGTGAAGAATGCGCACCGCGACCGATGGGTAGTCAAAGAACCGGTTCGGGTAGTAGCCCGTCGGATGCAAACAGGTGTAAAACCAGACCTCGTTGCCTGCACGCTGGGCTGCTCGATAATCGTCGGCCCAGCCGGGGAAGTAATTCAATTTAGGAACCCAGACTTCGAGCCGACCGGAGTAGTCGCGGCTTTCGATGGCGTCAATGCGGCGCAAGCGGGGCGCGGCGCGATGGACAAAGTCCGAAGCCTTGCGCCACGACTCGATGTTGTGAAGCGCCGGTTCGTCGCCCACATGGATCATGCTTTTTTCGAGCCAGTTCCGCTCGGCCAGATGCCGTTCGAGATCGCGCAGCAGCGGGGCGAGGCCCTCGTCGGGCGAAAGCGCAACGGTCTTGCCGCTCGATGCGTCCGTTGCCCGAATGCGGGCTAGAACAAATTCCGTGCTGCTCCAGCCGCCCTCGCCGTGCGAGGCGACATGGCCGATCTCGATTCGTTCGCACGCGCCGGCCTTCTCGAACAGCCGCACCCAACGGTCGAAATCCGTGTAGTCGAACGACAGCGCGCCGTCCGCCTTGCGTGTGACCTTGATTAGCGAAATCGGTGTCAGAACTACATTCTGCCGGTGCTCGGCCATGTTGCGCGCGTAGCGTTCGAGAATGGCCCAATGCTCCTCCGACCACGCCTTGACCTTGTGGTATTGGGCGATGCGCTCGGCGCTGAACCAGTTCGTGACCCACAGGTGCCGCGCGTCGGGCAGAACAAACGGATAGACAACCAGCGCCACATTCACGCGCTGCGTCGCGCCGCCCGCGCTGACCGCGATCTGTCCCTCGTAGGGGCCGGGCGGCGCGTCGGCGGGAACGAACACCGTCAACCAGATCGGCTGGGTGCGGTGGGCCGTCAGGTCTACATTTTCTGCTTCCAGCAACGGGTCGGGTGCCTCGGCGGGGGCAGTGAAAAGCAGATTGTCCCTTGGAGTATTGGGTGTGTTTTTCGGCACAGGGACGAAGCCCACGAAACGGCAGCGGAGCGAGGCGGCAGGGATTTCGTAGCCGCCTGCACGGTGGCGGAGGGCCTCCCAGCGAGCGGTCAAGCCGGCCAGATCGCTGTCGGCGCGGACGGCAATCTGACCGGAGAGGTATTCGTTGGCGCCGCCGCGCAGTTCGACCGTCGGCGAGGTCCACGCAGGGGCACTGTCGGGAAAGACCTTGACGAGGGGATCTACGGCCCAAACCATAAAGGGGGAACTTTCGGCTGCCAACACGGCACTGGAATTAACAGCGAGCAACAGTGCCATCGAGAAGCGCCTTAGATTCATGAAATGTCACCTCGAAAAAGTAAGATGGTATTAAACATTCCGCGCGAGGCGTGGGGTCTGCGGCACAGGGTGCATCTCCCGAAGTCGGGAAAAGGTCATTGTAGTTTTGGGGAGGGTCGGCTTCCAACATGACCGGATACGGAGGCCGAGGACGACGTTCCTCCCGGAAAACAAACCAGACTTTTTCCCGCTCCCGGAAGCAGAATCGGTGCTCCTATGCGGCTTACGCGCGCGGGCGTGTATTTTCGCGGATTTCCTGAAGCGTTTCGAGCATCTTGAACGCGAGAATCACTAACTCGCACCAAATCCGCACCAGGATCGGACCCACAATAATCTGAATCAGGCCAAGGAGTACATTTTGAAACAGCATGACAAAACCAAGGATTACTGCCAACACCACACCAATCCAAAAGATTACCTGGATGATCATCGGCGTGATCATCTTCCGGAAAGCAAGGAACTCTTCCATTGCTTCCTCCTTGTAAAGATTTGGGGTTTTATTGCGCGCAAAACAAGAGTGCGGACTCAGAACTTCCGTAAAAGGACCCGTCGGAAACCCTGAACGCGTTTCAGGTTTTTTTCCTTCCTGTCCTTCGCCGTAAGCTCTGCTTCTCTCTATGCCCGCAAGGGCGTACTCCGTTTGCTCAGGTGGTGGAGGCCACGGGGCCGCTGGCGACGGATTCGGTCGCCGTCGAGGCCGTCTCGTCGAGAACGCGGAAGACCAGTTCGTCGCCGCCGACATCGAGTTCGACTTCGTCTCCGGCGGAAATCTCGCCTTCGAGGATTTGGTGCGACAGCGGGTCTTCGACATAGCGCTGGATGCAGCGGCGCATGGGCCGCGCGCCGTATTCGCTGTCGTAGCCCTTTTCGACCAGGAAATCGCGGGCCTGCGGGGTCAGATGGAGGCGGATGCGTTTTTCGGCGAGGCGGCGCATCATCTCGCCCATCTCGATGTCCACAATGCGCGTGATGTCGTCGCGGGTCAGCGATTTGAAGACGATCAGGTCGTCAATGCGGTTGAGAAATTCGGGGCTGAAGAGTTTTTTGACCTCGCTCATGACGCGGCTTTTGATCTTTTCGTAATCCTGCATTTCATCGCCGGCGACAAAGCCCATGGCGCCGCCCTTTCGCAACCGCCGCGTGCCGACGTTCGAGGTCATGATGACCACGGTGTTGCGGAAGTCCACGATGTGGCCCCAGCTGTCGGTCAGGCGTCCGGCGTCGAATACCTGCAAAAGAATGCTGAACACATCCGGGTGCGCCTTTTCGATTTCATCCAGCAGCACAACGGAGTAGGGCTTCTGGCGGACCTTTTCCGTCAGCTGGCCGCCCTCCTCATAGCCGACGTAGCCGGGAGGCGCCCCGACCAGGCGCGAGACGGCGAATTTCTCCATGTATTCGGACATGTCAATGCGGATGAGGGCGTTTTCGTCGCCGAACAGAAACTCGGCCAGCGCCTTGGCCAGCAGGGTTTTCCCGACGCCGGTGGGGCCGAGAAAGATGAACGAGCCCGTGGGCCGGCGGGGGTCCTTGAGGCCGGCGCGCGCGCGACGGATCGCTTTGGCGATGGCGCGAATGGCATCGTCCTGGCTGACCACGCGCTTGTGGAGTTCCTCTTCCATGCGGAGCAGTTTTTGCGTTTCCTCCTCTTCGAGGCGCGAGACGGGAATCCCCGTCCACTTGGAGACGATTTGGGCGATATCCTCGGCGCCGATGACGGGTTTGAATTCGTCGCTGGCGGCGCGTTTTTTCCATTCGTCGAGGATACATTGCCTCCGTTCCAGAAGCGCTTCTTTCTGGCGTTTGAGCTCCTGACAGCGCTCGAACTCCTGG
>JADFCW010000104.1 GCA_017161705.1 Candidatus Sumerlaeota bacterium
ACGATTTGTCGCATCAGCGTCAGCGGTGTATCCCCTGTGTGAGGGGGCCTGCCGGCCAGCATTTCGTAGAGCACCGCTCCGAGCGAATAAATGTCAGAGCGTGCATCGAGCGGCGCGGCCTCGCACTGTTCGGGGGACGCATAGGGCAGCGTGCCCAGAAACATCCCGTCGGTCGTCAGGTCGGATTTCTCGTCCAGAATCTTGGCAATGCCAAAGTCCAGCACCTTCACCAGTCCGGAGGGCGTCACCAGAATGTTGGAGGGTTTGATGTCCCGGTGAAGAATTCCTTGCCGATGCGCACAAGCCAGACCCTCGGCCGCTTGCGCTGTGATGGTCAGGGCTGTTGCCGCATCCAGCGGGGCGCTTTCGGCGATCATTTGCGATAGCGAACGCCCTTCGATGTATTCCATGACATAAAACGACAGACCCTCGACCTCATGGAACGCGTGCACGGTGACAATGTTGGGATGATTGAGGCGGGCGGCCGCCCGTACCTCGCGGGCAAACCGTTGCACCAGGCCTGCGTCGCCCGACCATCGCGCCGCCAGAAACTTCAGCACGACCTGCCGCCCTAGCGATTCCTCGTGCGCTAGATACACCTCGCCCATGCCCCCGCGGCCCAGCAGGCGCAGGATCCGGAAGCCCGCCAGCGTGCGCCCGATCAGTGGACTGCTTGTTTCAGGAATCTCTGCATTCATCGAGATCCTCTCCCGCAGGATTTTCTTCTGCCGCGAATCTTTCCCAGGTCTGCTTTGCCCTGTCAAGCCGCGCTTTTTGCCCTTGGCATGCTGCAATTTGTGCTTGCAGTCGGCATCTAAGCGGTTTTTTCTCACGCCGTCGGTGGAGCGGAACTCCTCATCTCCCGCAACGCACAGATAGCAAAGCGCTTTGCAAAGGAATCATACCCCGCCGACGGAGGCCGCAGCCATGAATACGGCAACGATTCTGGTTATCGGCAGCGCCAATATGGACATGATCGTTCAATCGGAGCGTCTGCCGCGCCCGGGGGAAACGGTTATCGGCGGCACATTCTCGATGGTTCCGGGCGGGAAAGGCGCCAACCAAGCCGTCGCTGCCGGACGCCTCGAGGGCCGCGTGGCCTTCGCAGCCTGTCTGGGCGACGACGAGTTCGGTCGGTCACTCCGACGCACCTACGAACGGGACGGTGTGGACACCCGCGCTTTGCAAATCATTCCCGACACTCACACCGGCGTGGCGTTTATTCTTGTGGACTCGCGCGGCGAAAATTTGATCAGCGTGGCCTCCGGAGCCAATGCCCGTTTCACACCCGAACGGCTCGACGTGCTGGACGGCCTCGACCTTGCACCGAAATGGGTCCTGCTCCAGATGGAAATCCCCGTCGAAACAGTCGCCGCCGCCGCCCGATGGGCGTGGCGGAAAGGCGCGTCGGTGATTCTCGATCCGGCACCGGCACCTTTTGGCGGGCTGCCCGATTCTCTTCTTTCTCTTGTGGATATTCTCACGCCCAACGAAGTCGAGGCCGCTGCTCTGACCGGACTGCGCGTTGACTCGCCGGAGACGGCCGTGGAAGCCGGACACGTCCTAGTGGACCGCGGAGCGAAAACCGTGCTGGTGAAACTGGGCGACCGCGGCGGCGTTTGCGTAACAGCCGCGCAGCATTGGGTATATTCGACGCCGGCTGTAAAGGCGGTGGATACCACCGCCGCCGGAGATTGTTTCGCCGGCGCTCTGGCGGTCGCTCTCTCGGAAGGGCAAGTGCTCCGAAGCGCCGTCGAGTTCGCCGCCGGCGCCGCCGCTGTCTCGGTCACACGGGTGGGCGCGCAATCCTCGCTGCCGCGGCGGTCCGAGCTTCGCGCTCTGGAACCAGAAGATGCTTGATTTCCAATCGGCGGGCGCCTACTGCTTTACGGTGAGGTGTCTGAAAAGGTGGATTCGCCCAAACCATTCAATTCTTCCGAGCCGCCCGATATGCGGGATACACGATGCGGTCCCCGCGTGAAACTGGATATTTCCATGGCATATTCATTCGAAACGTTTCCGCAGGCGGCAACCAAGTCTGCCCCGCCGCGTTGGGGCACTCTCCTCGACATCAGCCAACGGGGGCTTTGCTTCAAGGCGCACGATCACTTTTTCATCCAGCGCGTTATCTCGCTTTTCCTCAAGCTCTCCCACCAGACCAGCGGCATCCGCATGTTGGGAAAGATTGTTTGGACGGCCACGGACTGGGACGGCGCGACGCGTGTCGGCGTTCAATTCATAGGCACCCTTCCGTCCGACTGGCACAAACTGGTCGCCGAAGTCCAAAAAGAAAAATAGATTCTTTGCGGCTTGGGTCCCAAAAACCGCAAAGGGAACTGCCTTTGTCCAGAGCGACAAGCCCAAGAGGCTTTCCGCCCCCTATGCGCGGACCGGCAGGCGGTCTATCCCGCCGCGGCGACCCTCCGCTTCCATCCGCTGAATCAGGGCCGATTTGACCTGCTCCGAAAGCGTCGAAGGGACGTACTCGCGCAACAGGCGTTCGACCTCGCTGTGGGCGCGCTCTTCGAGCGTGCGCGCCCCGTCCTGCTCCCAGCGGCTGCGATTGGCGCGATCAATCACCGGCCCGGGGAAAAACATTTCCTCGCGCATGTACCGAAGCGTATGTTCCGAAGCCAGAAGATGTTTCCCTGCCAGAAGTTCTTGAAACCGTTCGATGGCAGGAAAGTCTTCGCGCGGCTCGATCCCTTCGAGCATCCGATACACCATCCCGCACATCTCATTGTCTAGCACCAGCTTCTCCAGGCTCTGGCAGCTCTCGAAATCCATCATGCCGGGACCAGCAATGTTATTGATGCCCGCCAAAGCGCCCAAGACCGCGCCCATGCCGCTTTCCAGTCCCGCCTGCGCGTCCACTTGCTTGGCGTCGCTCATGGAAATATACGCCTGCGTGGGCAGGCCGAGATGTTTACCGATTTCGTTGTACGCACAATCCAGCATCATCGTTTCGATAGCGCCCATGGGCGTGGTCTCGTATCGCATGTCGAAAATGGCCGGCGAGCCGCCGTAGAGAATCGGCGCTCCGGGCGAGGCCAGCTGGCTGATGACCACGCCGCTCAGCGTTTCGGCCGTGTGCTGGATAAGGGTGCCCGCGAGCGTGACCGGCGCGACGAAGCCTGACAATGGCATGGCGATGAACTCGACGGGGATGCCGCACCGAGCGCAATCCACGAGATTCTGGGAGGTGGTGCGGCTCCAGCGAAGCGGAGAAGTCGGGCAACACGAAAACACGGTCAGCGGTTTTTCGCGCAGGGCCGCTTCGCTGCCTCGCACAACAACCTGCAAGTCTTTCATTACGTCAAACGACTCGATCGAGAAACATCCGGTCACTACCGGCTTCTGGCAGTACAGGAGGCTCAAAAACAGCCGATAGCTGTCGGAGATCGCCGCCGGAACATCAGCCGGAATCAACGCCGTGCTCTGGGAGGCGATGTGGCGCAATCCACTTACCACTTTCACGTATTCGATATAGTCAGCAGTGGTTGGCTTGCGAAGCCTGCGCGTTCGATAGTCGAGAATATTGAGCGCCGCCGACCCTGGGGTAAAATAAACGTTGTTGCCGGAGAAGTCGTGGGTCTTATGGCCAGGAATGTCGTAGAGGCTGAACTGGTGCGGGGCCAACTGGATCGCTCGCTCGATGATGCCATGCGTCAGGGTTGCACGGCTGCTGTTTCGGTCTATGGCCGCGCCATAACCCGATAACAATTTCAAGACCTCGTCGTTGGCGATTTCGACACCGAGCGTACAAAGGATTTCAACGGCCTCGTCCACGATTTGCCCGATCAGCGTATCGCTTAGAAATCGAACGGTCGGTCTCATGATGCCTCTCCTTCGAGATTCTGAAAAAAATCGCCTGAGCCCCAACTCGTTATCTCATTGCTCTGGATAAGCGTTCTGGTTCGGAGAAACAAGCAGAATTCCCCCCGGCGTTGCGCGAATTCCGGCGCGCCGCCTGACGCTGCGGATCCGAAAAAATGTCTTGGCTTTGGCCAAGGGCCTCTCCTACAATCCATTCGACCCTATGATCGGATTTCGCCGATTTTTCATGGAGGCCATCGTATGAGATCCCCAACACCCACACGCCGGCAATTTATCCGAACCACGGCGGCGTCGGCCGCCGCGACCGCCACCGCCATGTCCGCACGCAGCTATGCGCGTGTGCTCGGAGCCAACGACCGCATCCTCATCGGCCAGATCGGCTGTGGCGACCGGGGGCGCCAGGCTCACATGCAGCAAATTCGCAGCTTCAGCGAGGACGAGAATTGCGAGATTATCGCCGTCTGCGATCCCTGGAAAAGCATGCGCGAGGAGGCGGCCGCTCTGGTCAAGCAAGGGTGGAACCGCGACGCCAAGCAGTTTTCGCGCTATCAGGATCTGATTGCGCTAAAAGAAATTGACGCGGTTTCCATCGCCAGTCCCGACCATTTGCACGCCGTGCAATTGACGGCGGCGGCCGAGGCGGGCAAGGACGCCTATGTCGAAAAGCCTTGGGCGCTGACACTGGAAGACCTGAAAATGATGACGGATGCCGTGAAGAAGAACAATCGGATCGTTCAGGCAGGCACGCAGTTGCGCAGCATGAACTCCTTCAGCGGCGTGCGCCAATTGGTCCAGTCCGGCGCTCTGGGGAAAATCATTCGCGCTTCGCAAGTGCGCAATAGCGCACAGCCCTATTGGCACCGGTATGCCGAACGCCCCATTCGGGCGGACGAGGTGGATTGGAAGGCTTTTCTCGGCGATCGGTTGGACCTTCCCATGAATCCCAAACTTTTGTCCGGCTGGTATGGCTACCGGCACTTTTCCAGCGGCCCCATCGGCGGCCTGATGAGCCACTTCATTGACCTTGTCCATTACATTACGGGCGAAACCTACCCCAAGTGGGCCGTGACGCTTCAGGGCAAGAAGGTCTTCGATGATGACTTCACCTGTCCGGAAAATGTCCACACCGTCCTGGAATATCCCAGCGGCATGCTGGTCAGTTACTCGACCCTGTTCGGCAACGCGGGCGGCAATCTCATGCACTGGCAGGGCACACGCGGCATGGTGGACAGCACAGAGTGGGCCAAGCCGACCATGACGTCGAAAGGCAGCCGCGAGCCCAATAAGGCGATCCAGGACGGGCCGGTGCCGGAAGTCGAGACCACGCCGCACATGCAGAATTGGCTGCAATGCCTGCGAACGCGCAAGGCGCCCAACGCCGATGTCGAGGCGGGCTATCAGCACGGCGTTGCGGTGATTCTGGCCGACATGGCGATGGTGTCGGGCCGGCGCATGGTCTATGATCCGCAGAAGCGCGAAATCACTGCCGGATAACACACCGCATGAACCTGCCCAACAAACTGACGCTGGTTCGGATTGTGCTGGTTCCGGTCTTGGTGGTCTGTCTGATGCCGGAAAAAGTGACCAGCGAGCCGCTGGCCATCATGCTGGCGCGGCATTTGGCCGTGGTGGTGTTCGCCGTGGCGGCCGTCACCGACTGGCTCGATGGCAGAATAGCGCGGAAGTACGGGATCATCACGAACTTCGGCCGCCTGATGGACCCTCTGGCCGACAAGCTCCTGGTCTCGGGCGCGTTCATTGCACTCGTCGGTTTGAATCTGTTCCCCGCCTGGTTCGTGATCGTCATCCTGTCGCGCGAGTTCATTGTAACGGGGTTGCGGGCGTTGGGCACCGAATCCGGACGCGTGATTCAGGCGGACAAATGGGGCAAGCACAAGACCATCTGGCAGATGATCACGATCCTTTTGACACTGGTTTTTCTGGCCATGCGCGATACGCTGGTCTATGCGGGCGAGTGGGAACGTTTCTGGAGAGGGCGGCTTCTGGAGTGGTGGTTCCACAACGTCGTCATCAATCTGATGATGGCCATTTGCCTTGTACTCACAGTCTATTCCGGCGTGTTGTATTTGATCCGGAACTGGGATTTGGTTCGCGAGAAGTAAAAGCAAAAGCGCCCGTTCCTGAAGAATACCGTTCATGAACGGGCGCTGTGTCTTTGGCCGACGGTACGGCGGTTATGTAATGCGGAAATAGTCCACAAGGACGCACCGGCGCTGGCGCGTGAAGTGCCGCGCGGTCGTGATGCCTTCGCCCGTGGGGCTGGCGATCGAGAACGATGTATAACCCTCGCCGCCGCTGCCAAGCCCAGCAAAGCACGGGCCGTTCTTGACAAAAATCGTCGTATTGACCAGCCGCGCCATTTTGTCCATTACGGCCACATTGCGCGAGTGGCAAATGGCGGTATGGCCGTAGTTTCGCTCGGCTATCACGGCCATTTCAATGGCGTGGTCGGCGTTGCGTGCGCGCACCAGCGGCAGGAACGGCATCATCTGTTCTTCCATCACCCACAGGTGCTCGAACGGCGTCTCACCGATGAGAAGGCGGCATGAGGCGGGGACACTGAGGCCGATTTGTTTGGCCAGATAGTCGGCGTTTTTGCCCACCAGATCGCGGTTGAGATTGACCTCGATGCCCGGACGGTAGGTCAGAGGGCCTTCCTTGACACCGAAGGCAATGCGGGCGAGGGCGTCAATCTGCTCGCGGTTGAGTTCGACGCAGCCCTGGCGGATCATTTCTTTTTTCAGCGCGTCGAAAATCGCCTCGACAGCGAAAACCTCTTTTTCGCCGATGCACAGCACGTTATTGTCGAACGACGCGCCGGCGATGATATCGCGCGCGGCGCGTGGAATGTCGGCGGTCTCGTCCACAACCACGGGCGGGTTGCCCGGACCGGCGGCGATCACTTTCTTCGACGACTTCATGGCCTCGGCCACAACTCCCGGCCCGCCCGTGACAAGCAGCAGCCGAATGTCGGGATGCTGAAACAGTTCGCGGCTGGACTCCAGCGTCGGCTCGGCAATGCACGAAACCAGGGGCGTGGGACCGCCGGCGGCCGCGATCGCGCGGTTGAGCACGTCAATGGCGTAAGCAACCACCCGCTTGGACCGCGGGTGCGGATTGAACACCACGGAATTGCCTGCCGTGATGATGCTGATTGCGTTGTTGATCATCGTCGGCGTGGGATGAGTAACGGGCGTAACGGCGCCGATGACGCCGTACGGGGCCATTTCCTGAATGGTCAGGCCGTGGTCGCCGGAGAACGCGTCGGTCTGGAGGATTTCGAGACCGGGGGTTTTGTTGGCCACGGTCATGTGCTTGGCGATTTCATCCTCGACGCGGCCCATGTTGGTTTCCTCGACCTTGCGGCGCGAGAAATCCTCGGCATGGCGGCGGGCCGTCTCCCGAATAGCTTCGATGATGCGCGCGCGCACTTCCAGACTGATGCCCATCAGCTGCTTCTGCGCTACAACGGCCGCTTGAACCGCCTCGTTGATGGTCTGAAACACGCCGACCCCGCCGCCGGCAGCGGGCGTCACGGAGGCCTGCGGCCCGCGCGACAAACTCTCGATCACTTCCAGAACAACCCTGCGGATAAGGTTTTCGTCCATTGTTCCATAATCCTGTATGCAGATATACAAACTGCAGCCGCGTTGGGAGTGCCGTTTGCTTTCGGCAACTTCCGCCCGCCTGCAAAGACACGGGCGACGCTAGAAAAACTGCTACGCCTTTGCAACCGTTTTTTCTGAGTTGGGGACGTCCCTCTCGATTCGATGAATCGAAAAGGCATGCGCTTGTGCAATTTCTCACTTGTCGAAAATGGCACCCTCGGGCAGAATCTGCGTGGAGTTGACTTGGCGGACAAGGGCAAAATTAAGATGATCGAGCGATTCACTCTGCTTACGTCGGGCAAAATCATTTTCGGCGCGGGAACGGCCGACTCCGCCGGTGCAGAAGCGGCGGCCCTGGGGCGAAGGGCGTTCATTGTCGCCGACCGGCATTTCCGCGAGGCCGGCGGTGCGGTCGAGATTGTTCGGCATTCCTGCGCCCAGGCAGGCATCGAGTCGGTCGTGTTCGATTCGCCGCCAACGGGCGAACCCGACCTCGACGCGGTCGAGCGGGCGCGGCAAGCACAGCGTTCGGCCCAATGCGATGTGGTAATCGGTCTGGGCGGCGGCAGCATTTTGGATACGGCAAAGGCCGCGGCCGGACTGGCCCGCGAAGCCGGCCCGTTGCGCGAGTATTTTGACGGACGCGCGGTCGGCGCCGCCGGTATTCCCTTCATCGCCATGCCGACCACGGCCGGCTCGGGAGCCGAGGCCACAGTCAACGCCGTCCTGAGCGATCCGTCGCGCCAGATCAAACAAAGCATCCGCGACAATCGCTTTTTGGCGCGGGTCATCATCGCCGACCCCCGGCTCACGCTCTCCTGTCCGCCTCGCACGACCGCCGACAGCGGCATGGATGCGCTGGCGCAAGCCATCGAGTCGTTTACATCGCTGGGCGCCAATCCGATGACCGACGCTCTGGCGTTCGAGGCGGCGCGGCTGATCTTGCGCAGTCTGCTCCCGGCGTATCGCGACGGACAGAATCTCGACGCCCGCTCGGACATGCTTTTGGGCAGCCTTATGGCCGGAATTGCCCTCACCAATGCGCGGCTGGGGGCGATCCACGGTCTTGCCCACCCGTTGGGCATCCGGTGGCACATTCCGCACGGGCGGATTTGCGCGATCCTGTTGGCTCCGGTCATGCGGTTCAACGAAAACGTTGCGAAGGCAAAATATGTGCGGTTGAGCGAACTGGCCGGCGAAGAGATTATCACCCATGTCGAACGGCTGCGGGATGCGTTGGACATTCCAGCGGATTTGAAAGAGTACCGCATTACCTCCGAAGAAGTGGAATGGATTGTGAAGGAAAGCCTACCGTCGGGTTCGCTGAAGATGAATCCGCGGCCTGCACGGGCAGAAGATTTGCGCGAGATCTTGGCGTCCCTGGTGTAACGGCCAATGAAATCCATCCAACGATTCTGGATGCTGGGTCTGACCTCGCCGGTGATTTATTTGATCATCTGTGCGGTGATCAACCGGAGTGTGTTTGCCCGCCGGTCGCAGGCCGGATTCTGGCCGTTGGAGCCGAAAACGTATCAACTCCTGCTGGCAGGTTTGGCCGTCGCGGCCGCGTGCGCTTTTCCGATACTCCTTTTGCTAAAAGCGAAATGGGCGATGAGCGCGCCGGAACTGGAAGGAGTAGAAAGCACCCTGCTCGACAGCCCGCGCGGCCGGCGCTTTCTCGTGCTGTTTATGATCTGCGATACGGTGGCCGTGATCGGATTGATCCTGTTCCTGATTCAGGGACAGATGTCGGCAATGCTGCTGTTTGGCATTTTGGGGTTGGTCAATTACGCGGCGGCCTGGCCGGGGGAAAAGAAAAGATCCAACGGGTAGGCAATCCTGCTACTTCCGGTTGAGGAGAGCGCGGAGTTTCAGGGCCGCGCGCACGAGGCGCGAGCCTTTCAGCGAGTCCAACTCAGCGCGCAGCCATTGAATTTCGCCCCGCAAGGCGCCGTTTTCGTCCGTCAGCTGCCGGACTTGTCCACGGGCATTGATCACCTGCTCGAGTTGATAGAATTTGGAAAACACCTCGGTCATTTCGGCCAGGTCCAGATGGCGGCTCATCAGTACGCAGCGGCTGAGATCGCCCGACTCGAAATCAATCCCGAGCCGATCCCACTCCATGTTTTCGGAAACAAGGCCGCGCGCGACCGCCTCGTCCCACACAGGCGTTCCGGGAAGCGGAACGAGCAGACCCACGCTGAGGCGGTCCATCTTGCTCTGGTTGCGCCGCAGAAAATCGAACGTCTCCTCGATCTGGGCGCGGGTCTCATTGGGCGAGCCGATGATCATGCTCAGGCCGACCGACAAACCGCGCGCAAACAACAGGTCTATGGCACGCTGGTTGATTTCGGGCGAGGTGCCGCGTTTGCCCAGATAAGCCAGTGTTTCAGCGGTGTTCGACTCGATGCCGAAATCAATACAGCGGAAGTTGGCGCGGGCCAGCAGGTCGGCCATTTCTTCGTTGATCAGATCGGCGCGGGCATGTGTCCGGAACACTAAATCGTGCGTGAGACCGCGCTCCTCGGCCAGACGGCAAAACTCGCGGAACCGGGTGCGATGGCCGATAAACAGGTCGTCGAAGAAGTGGATTTCGCGCGTCCCGTAACGGGCGCGCACATGTTCGATCTCGCCGATAACGTACGGAGCCGTAAACACCCGATAGCCCTTCCACAGCCGCGACGAGGCGCAAAACGTACACTGATACGGACAGCCGCGCGAGGCGATCAGATGCACCGTGCGCGAGTAGGGCACGCGCCAGTGAAAGCCCAGACCGTCGCGGTCGGGATACGGAAGCGAGTCCAGATCGCGAACGGGTTCGCGCGGGGGGTTCTGGATAACACGGCCGCTGTCGTCGTGAAAGCATAGGCCGGCGATTCGCGCGTAGTCACCGGCCGTCGGCGCCGGCACGGCTTCCAGCAATTGGATCAGTTCGAGAAAGGTTTGCTCGCCTTCGCCGAGAACGCCAACGTCGAATACGCGCGGGAGCGTATGGGGCAGGGCGGTAATGTGATTGCCGCCGAGGATGAGGATCGGCCGGAAGGCGTCGCGGACCGCTCCGGCGGCGCGGCAGGCGGCGTCGAATGTCTCCGAGGTGGTAGAAACGGCCACGACATCGGCCGGGTTTTTGAGCAGGTCGTCTTCCGTGGGGCAAAAAAAGACTTCGCACGCGGGTTGATGTTGTTTGACATAGGCCATCAGATAGCCAAGTCCCAGAGCAGGCAGCGATTCTTGATAGGGACGTCCGGGACGATAGGCTTGGAACAATGCGATACGCATGGATGGCTGTCTCCCGCCAGCTGGATTGAGATTTAGGGAAGGTTGGGGTATTCTTCAAATAGAAAAGAGGCAAGCGGCGGGTTTCGTGCGCCGGCAGTTTTTTCACTTGATGAAGGTCGGCTTGTCCCTACAGTGACCTTTGTTGCTTGTACCAATCCCCAAAAGATAGGGTGTTTATCGAATGGCGGAAAACGTAATTATCATCGGGTCGGGACCTGCAGGCTTAACGGCCGCACTCTATACGGCGCGGGCGAACCTTCATCCGCTGGTAATCGAAGGCTATCAGCCGGGCGGCCAACTGACCACAACCACCGAAGTGGAGAACTATCCCGGCTTCGAGAACGGCATTCAGGGACCCGAACTCATGGCTATTTTTCGCCGGCAGGCCGAGCGGTTCGGCGCACGATATCTGACAACCGACGTCACGTCGGTGGACCTTTCCCATCCGCCGTTCACGGTAACCACGGCCGAAGAGACACTGCATTGTCAGGCGCTCATTATCGCCACAGGGGCACGGGCGCGTCTTCTGGGGCTGGAGAGCGAGCGCCGATTGATGGGACACGGGGTTTCGACGTGCGCGACGTGCGACGGCTTTTTCTTCCGCGACAAACGCGTGGCCGTTGTCGGCGGAGGCGATTCGGCCCTCGAAGAGGCGCTTTTCTTAACCCGCTACGCGGACCGGGTAACCGTCATCCATCGCCGGGATGCGCTTCGGGCCAGCAAAATTATGCAGGAACGTGCGTTGGCAAATCCAAAGATTAAGTTCGTCTGGGATTCTGTCGTCGAGGACATCCGCGACCCTGAACAAGGCAAGGTAACCGGACTGGTGCTCCGGAATGTAAAGACCAAAGAAACGAGCAGGATGGATGCCGACGGCGTGTTTGTAGCGATCGGCCATGACCCGAATACTGCTTTTCTCGCCGGGCAGGTCGAATTGGATGCCAAGGGCTACATAGTTTGCCGGGGCGACACGTCGCGTACGAGTGTGGAGGGTGTATTTGCCGCCGGCGATGTGATGGATCCGGTCTATAAACAGGCGATTACCGCGGCGGGGAGCGGTTGCCGGGCCGCCATAGACTGCGACCACTATTTGGCCTCGATTCGAACGACGGAGCGTTTGCCGTAGGGCCAAAAAAAATGCAGAAATTGGCCTTGACAAGGGAACGGGAATCGAAAGAAAAGATGGTTCTGCGTTGCTGATGATCCCGCGCGCGGATTTTTTGCGTGCGGGTTTATTGTGCCAGCGAACTGAATGCAAAGGGGAAGCGATGCCGACCATCAATCAGTTGATCCGGCACGGACGCCGGCCGAAGCCGGCAAAAACCAGTGCGCCAGCCCTGCAGGGGTGTCCGCAAAAACGCGGCGTGTGCCTGCAGGTCAAAACGACAACGCCCAAGAAGCCGAATTCGGCCCTTCGCAAGATCGCACGCGTGCGCCTGACCAACGGCGTCGAGGTCACGGCCTATATTCCGGGCGAAGGCCACAATCTGCAGGAGCACTCGATCGTGTTGATTCGTGGGGGTCGTGTCAAAGACTTGCCGGGCGTGCGGTACCACATCATCCGGGGCGTGCTGGACGCCCAGGGCGTGCAGAATCGGCGAAAAAGCCGGTCAAAGTATGGAACAAAAACACCCAAGTAAGAGGGGACACAGTAAAGGTTAGAGGTAAAGAGTTAGACGCGGACGGAAGAAAGTGCGGACACAAATACGTGTAAAATGACGTTCACGTTATCCCGTCCGTCCAATCGAGGTCATTTTTAAACGATCGAGGGAACTAGACTATGCCCAGGCGCCGAACGGCGGGAAGCCGAGAAGTTTTACCTGATCCGCGATACAATAGCGTGTTGGTGGCGCGATTTATCAACAATGTGCTGCGGCGCGGAAAGAAAAGTGTCGCCGAGCAGATTGTCTATGGCGCCATGGATATGATGAGCCAGCGGCTGAAAAACGCCGATCCGCTGGAAGTGTTCCTGAAGGCCGTCGAGAACGTAAAGCCCGTCTTGGAGGTCAAGTCGCGGCGGGTCGGCGGGGCCAACTATCAGGTGCCTGTCGAGGTCCGGCCCGAGCGCCGCGTGTCTCTGGCCATTCGGTGGTTGATTCAATCTGCGAAGGAACGGCCCGAAAAGACCATGCGAGAGCGCCTGGCCAACGAGCTTCTGGATGCTTACAATGGGACAGGTGCGGCGATCAAAAAGCGGGAAGATACGCACAAAATGGCAGAAGCCAACCGTGCCTTTGCCCACTATCGCTGGTAACCCTGACGATTCTAATCTGTTTCTGACATTCCGGCACATCAGACGCCCATGAATCTGCGGTAATCCACGACACAGAGAGAGCAGGGAAGCCCCGCCAAGGTTTTCCCGCTCTTGCTCTTGGGCGTCGGCATGGCCGGTTTTTTTATGACAAGGAGGTCTTGGAGAGGACAAGGGAACATCGGTCGGATCCGGCCGATCCGACCGATCGCAAGCAAAATCCCAGCTGCCCCCCAGGCCCATCCACAAATTCAAAGGAGATCAGAGTGGTAACCCAAGTCGTTATACCCCGGAGTGAACCGAAACGCAGCGGCGGAGGGAAAAAGGGGAACATGGCCAGACAAGTCGCGCTCGAATGTATCCGCAATATCGGCATCATGGCCCACATAGACGCCGGCAAGACCACCACGACCGAGCGGATCCTCTTTTATACCGGACGCACCTACAAAATGGGCGAGGTGGATGAAGGCTCGACCGAAATGGATTGGATGCCGCAGGAGCGCGAGCGCGGAATTACCATTACGTCGGCAGCCACCACATGCCAGTGGCGCGGCCACCGGATCAATATCATTGACACGCCCGGCCACGTAGATTTCACGGCCGAGGTCGAGCGCTCGATCCGCGTGCTCGACGGCGCGATCGCGCTGTTCTGCGCTGTCGGCGGCGTCGAACCCCAGTCCGAGACCGTCTGGCGGCAGGCCGACCGCTATCACGTTCCGCGCCTCGCGTTCGTCAACAAAATGGACCGGGTCGGGGCGGATTTCTTCCGGACCGTGGACATGATGAAAGAGCGCCTTCATGCCAATCCACTGGTGGTCGAATTGCCGATCGGCACCGAAGATGAATTCCGCGGCGTGGTGGATCTGGTGACCATGAAAGCACTGATCTGGCCCGAAGAGGACGAGGAACAGGGCCGGCGGTATTCCATCGAGGACGTCCCGGCGTCGCTTCGCGAGGAGGCCGAACACTGGCGCGAGTTGATGATCGAGCAGCTGGCCGACGCCGCCCACGACGACGAGTTTCTCGAGCACTATCTGGGCGACCATGCCTTCACGCCCGAGCACCTCCGCCACGCGATCCGCGAGGCCACCTGCTCGGCGCGCCTGACGCCGGTCTTGTGCGGATCGGCTTTCCGCAAGCGCGGCGTCCAGCCGCTTCTGGATGCCGTGGTGGACTATCTGCCGTCGCCGCTGGATGTTCCCCCGGTCAAGGGGATCCATCCCGAAACGCAGAAGGAAGAGACGCGGCCGGCCGACGACAACGCGCCGCTTTCCGCACTGGCGTTCAAGATCATGACCGATCCGCACGTCGGCAAACTGACGTATCTGCGCGTCTATTCGGGCGTTCTGCGGGCCGGCGCCGCGGCCTACAATCCCAGCCTCGGACGCCACGAACGCATTCATCGCCTGCTTCTGATGCACGCCAACGACCGCGAGCAGATCGAAGAAGCACGCACGGGCGACATTGTCGCGGCCATCGGCTTGCGGCAAACCGCAACCGGCCATACGCTGTGCGACTCCAAGCATCCCATCGCCCTCGAGGCAATCCACTTCCCTGAGCCTGTGGTCTCGATTGCCATCGAGGCCAAAACGACTGCCGATCAGGACAAGCTGGCCGAGGCTCTGGCCAAGCTGGCCGAGGAAGACCCGACGTTTCGCGTCCGGCAAGACAACGAAACCAACCAGACCATCATCTCCGGCATGGGCGAGCTGCATCTGGACATTCTTGTGGACCGCATCCGGCGCGAGTTTCGCGTCGAGGCGAACGTCGGCCGGCCGCAAGTGGCCTATCGCGAAACCTTGACCACATCGGTCGAATCCGAAGGACGTTTCATCCGGCAGTCGGGCGGGCGTGGCCAGTATGGACATTGCTGGCTGCGAATTGAACCGCTGCCGCCGGGGTCGGGATTCAAGTTCGAGAACGAAATCAAGGGCGGCGACATTCCGCGCGAATACATCCCTTGCATCGAGAAGGGCGTGATCGAGGCCATGAACAACGGGCCGCTTGGCGGCTATCCGGTTGTGGATGTAAAAGTGACCGTGTTCGACGGCTCTTATCATCCGGTGGACTCGTCCGACATCGCATTTCAGGTGGCCGGCTCGATCGCCTTCCGCGAAGGAGCGCGCAAGTGCCATCCGGTGCTTCTCGAGCCGATTATGTCCATCGAGGTCGTGACGCCAACGGAATATCTGGGCGACGTGTTGGGCAGTTTGAACCAGCGGCGCGCGGAGGTGGAGAGCATCGAGCCGCGGGCCGGAGTCCAGCGCGTGCGCGCGCGAATCCCTCTGGCGGAAACGTTCGGGTACACGACCGATCTGCGTTCGCAGACGCAAGGCCGCGCAACCTCTACCATGGAGTTCTCCCACTACGCCAAAGTGCCGGATGAACTGGCCGCCGAGGTTCTCGGCGTCCATGTCGAGCATCTGCGCAATGGCCAGGAACGCTAAGCGCTGCCATACCGAGCATGCGAATCGGCAAAGGACGGCCTGGACAAGTATGGATAGAAAAAACTAATTGCACTTGCCATTTTGTCTACTTTGTCCATGTAGTCCATGCCGTCCATCGGGCTTTCGGGGAGCCGCTTTTTCATGGCCTTCTTGCAATCGCGTCGTTTGGCCTTTTTCGCTTTGTTGGCGGTTGTGGCTTCAGCTGCGTCGGGTTCGGGTCGTCGCGCCTGTGCCGGCATGTTCGGCGAAACACTCGCCGAGCGCCTTCAAATCCACCCCCGCGATGGCTCGCTCGCCTTCAGTGAAAGCGACATCGAGATGAGCGCCATGGGTTTTGCCCTGGCGCTTCGGCGTTCCTATTGCTCCACCGGCACGGTCGAGGGAGTCTTTGGACGCGGCTGGTCGTCCCTGCTGGACACGCGCATCGAGCTACAGGGACGCCGCCCCGCCCTGCCTCTTTGCGAGCGGATTGTTCTGCACGATGAATTCGGCAACGCAACCGTCTTTCTTCCCCTCCGGTCGGGCGTGTTTCACTCGCAAACGGGGCGCCCTCAGTGGCTGCTTCTCGAACCGGCCGGCGCGTTGCTGCGCGATCAGCATGGGCGCTATCTGTCCTTCAACGCCGGGGGGCGGCTGGCCGGCGTGTATAATTCCGCGATGGTTGGAATCGAGATCGAATACGACGGCAACCGGGCGGCCGCCATGCGCGATCCTTACGGCCGCGCGATCCTCTTCACCACCGACGGCGCAGGCCGCATCGTCGAGGCGCAAAGCACGGCGGGACATCGCATTCATTACGAGTACGTGCACAACTGGCTGCTGCGCGTATCCGACCCGCACGGCGTGCGCGCGGAGTATCTCTGCGATGAGCAGGGCCGCCTGAATACTATCATTCGCGGCGAAACGGAACGGGCCGAAATCCGCTACGACGCCCAGGGCAGAGTGGCTGAAGTCGGCGGAAACGCCGCCGCCCCGCGCCTCGTGCGCTATCGTGAAACCACGCTGCCCTCGCGCGCGCGAGTGACCGAAATCAGCGATGCTTTTGGCCGCGTCATGCGGTATCGCTTTCGCGACGATCCGCTCGAATGCCAGGTCACGCTGCCGACCGGCGGTGTTGCCACAGTCCGCTATAATTCCCGCCGCCTGCCGGTGCGGATGGAATTGCCCCAGAACCGGCGTCTCGATTTCGATTATGACTCACAGGGCAACCTTACACGCCTTGCGCTGCCGGGGGGAACAACCTTCGCCTTTGGCTATTCGAGCCGGGGCGAATTGGTCAAATGGACCCGCGCCGACGGCGCCGCCTTTTCCATCGAGCGCACATCCACGGGCATGATCAGCGGTCTTGTGAGCGTGGGCGGCACGTTTGTCCGACGCCTGGGGTTCGACGCCCTCGGACGGCTTGTCTGGATGACCGACGGCCCGCCTGACTGCACCATGGTGTTCTCGCAAAATGCGGGCGGCGACTTAGCCGGAATCGCCGCCTCCGGAGCCAACCGCTCGCTTGAATTCGACAGCGACAAAGCGGGATGGATCAGCCGGATCGCGCCTGTCGGCCGTCCGGCACTGCATTTGGTTTGGGATCTCAGCGGCCGGCCCCACTCTCTTGCCGACTCCTTCGGCAACCGTCTTGAATTGCGCCGCGACCGTTTAGGCCGGCTCGCCGCGATCGAGGATTGCGAAAAAACCATCGAGCAGATCGAGCGCGATGCAGCCGGCCGGCCGCAGTTGTGGCGCCGAGCCGACGGCGCCGAGGTCCGCCTCGCTTTCGACCGCGAAGGCAACCCTGGCAGGGTGCTCCTGCCCGAAGGCAACGAATGCCGCCTGACCTATGATGTGCGCAACCTGGCCACCAGCGATACGTGGGCCGGTGTCCAGCGTCGGGTTCAGTACGACGACTTCGGCTGCGTGGTCGGCCGCCGAATGCCCAGCGGCCGGTCGGCCCGTGCGGCCTACGATCCTTTGGGGCATCTTGCGGAGTTTCGGCCTGACTCGCAGAATGTTTGGCGGCTTCAGCACAGTCCCGACGGCCGTCTGCGGCGGCTTCAGAGCCGCACCGAGGACTTGCATTTTGGCAACGATGCAACGGGGCGGCCTGCGCGTCTGGTGGAAAACCGCAGCGGGAACCGTGCGGAATATGAATATGACGCTTATGGCCGGCTGGCTGCTTGTTCGACACCGGACGGCCGATGGGTTTATCACTATGACGGCCAGGGCAGATTGGTGCGTGTGGCAGGCGACAAAGCGGTATCCGGCGAGATCCGGTATGTCTATGACACCACTTCCGCTCCCCTGCCATCGCAGATTTTTCTGCCCGGCGGAGTCAATGTTGCCTGCGAGTACGACGCCCACGGGCGCCGGACCGCTGTTCGTGTCACGCTGCCGTCGGGCCGGACCGCTTTTGCCGAGCGCTATGCATTTGACAACCGCGGCAATCTGGCGCGCATCGAAGCCGCCGGCCGCCGCACCGAGTTTGTCTATGACGCCCAGAACCGGCTTGCAGCGCAGCGACTCGACGGCCATGAATACGCCCGCCTGCGGTACGGGCGCGACGGCCGGCTGCTTAGACTCGAAGGCGAAGCCGGCGTTCTCGAACTGGCCTATGATGCCGCGGGGCGCCCCGTGCGATCTTCGCGCGGGCGGTGGGAATACGATCTGGATGGCCAGCGAAGTCTCGAAATCACCCCAGAAGGCGTAACGACTTATCGCTACGACCCGCTCGGTCGGCTGGCTCTGGTCACACTGCCGTCAGGTCTGCAAATCGGCCGATATTACACGCCCAATGGCTGGCTGGCGGAGACAGGCAGCCGGGGGCGGAATGTGACGTTCTTTTTCGCCGGCGACGCGCCAATGTCCGGTTCGGACCGCACAGAGAGCGCCTCGCGTACTTTCATGTTCGATCCGCTGTGGGGCAGGGTTTTGGCTGCGGTCGGTCCGGACAAGTCGGAGACGGCCTTTCGGGACGCGCTTGGACGGTTGAGGGCAGTCAGCGCGGAAGACGAGCGGGTGCGGGATGTGCAGTGGACTCCGCTGGGGCGGCTTTGGCGGCCGGAACGACAGACCTATTACGACCGTTTGGCTCTGGAGTTCCTCGATCTGGATCCCGAGACGGGCTTATGCGGCGAGTATGAGCCGGCGCGAGCGACGGCCCTGACGCCGCGCAGTTTGCTCGAAGGCATGGCGCCTTATGCGCGCGATCCGTTGCGCCCGATGCAATCTTCGTCGTTCGGCGGGCGATACGCTTCGCGCGAAAGTGCGCTTTTAGAGGACGTTGCCGGCGATTGCGCCGCCGGGCAATTTGCCCCGCGCGAGGATTCCATCCTGCGCTATTTGCTGGATTGCGGCTCAGTCGGATGGCCTGATATAGGCGCGGAGGGAACGTTCGACAGCCTGCTGGACGGCCGCTCGTTTTTGCCGCCGGCCGAGATCGCCCGGCGCGTGAGCGAAACCGTCCTTCGCGACGGAACCGGCGGGCTTCGCCCTTCGGCGTTTGCCCCTCATGCCGCGGTCCCTCCGTCAGGAATCGGTCTGGGGGGCTATTGCACGTTTGGCGCGACGCTGGCCATTCTTCCGCCGGTTTTCGTGGAAGCCCCCAGCGCCGGCGGGACGGTCGGGCGCCGCCATCCCGCCTTTTCAGCGGCCGACAATGCCCGTCATGCCTGGACTGGACGGTTGATCGCGCAGTCAGCCGAGCGCTCCAGCGTTGCGGTCGGCGAGGATGGGACCCTGCGCTTGTTGGGCGAACTTGCGGAATTGATGCATTCGACCGCCTTCATCGGCCCCCGCGAGGGCGCCTATCAGGTTCCGGGAACGCCGGCCGGCGACCGCGCCCACCCTCATCCGGAGCGCCTTGCCCGCCGCGACCGCTTCCGCAATGGGCTTGTCTCATCCCATTAACTGCTCTCTCCCCCGCCCCGCATCCCATATCGTGCATCATTCAAACTT